>JAFGMP010000072.1 GCA_016927495.1 Candidatus Latescibacterota bacterium
CAGGCGGTTTCGCAGCCGACCTCCCCACCTCCTATGATGATGGCCGAGGAACCCTTGTATTTAGTCACATCACGGAGCACATGTATCGCCGAAACCACATGAGGTTTATCGATGCCGGGGATATGCGGTACAATTGTATCACCGCCTACAGCAAGCACCAAAGCATCTGGAGCTTCCCTTTCCACCATACTCTGCGTTACTTCGGTATTGAGTTTGACCATGACCGTGCTCCCTGCAAGTTCGGTTTCAAACCATTTCAAAGCATGCTGCAGGTCATCCTTGAATTTGGGCTGGCCTCCGGGGTACACCATACCGCCGATATAGGGCATTTTGTCGTATAACGTCACATGATGGCCCCGTTTCGATGCTGTCAGCGCACACCGTATTCCCGCCGGACCTGCGCCCACTATCATCACCTTTTTCTTTTTCACAGCCGGGGTCAGTTCCTGTTCGTTTTCATGTGAGAGATAGGGATTCATGGTACAAATCAGCGGTTCGCTGTGCCAGAGCTGGTAATAACATACATTGCACCGTATACAGGGAGTGATGTTCTTCGCCCTGCCCTCACGGGCTTTTTTGGGCCAGAAAGCATCGGCAAGGACTGTGCGGCCAAGGGCAACAAGATCGCATTTTCCATCTGAAATGAATTTCTCGGCGTCATCGGGAACAGTTATACCGCCGGTACCCATAACAGGAATATCCGGACATGCATCTTTAACTTTTTCGGCAAGCGGTATGAGAGTATTACGGTTGATATACATGTGCGGTACCGAGGACCACCTGCTTTTGATCATAAGCGATGTGGATGTAGCGCTGACATGGAGATAAGCGGGATTCAGTTTCGCCAGATATTTTGCTATTTCAATTCCAAGGGGAATATCGATGCCGCTGGGCAGTTCCTCATATGCGCTGAATTTGATGCCCGCTGCAAATCCGGGATACTGTTCCGCTATGCCTTTCAGCACATCGGCAGGGAATTTCATACGGCCTTCGAACGAACCACCGTACTTGTCGGTTCTCTTGTTGGTCGAGGGCGACATGCACGAACCGACGAAATAGGTATGGCCACCGTGTATTTCAACACCGTCGTATCCGGCTTCCTGAGCGTAACCGGCAGCCTTAATGAAATCCTGTACGAGCTGATCCATTTCGTCTGTTGTCAGTTCCGGTGGCTTAACCGGATAGGCCGGATTATAGATTGCCGAGGGCGCTCCCTTGCCGACTTTGCCGCCGTTTATGGTGAACTGGCAAAAGATTTTTGTGTCATACTGATGAATTCTGTCAACCAGTTTTTTATGTGAAGGGATAAAGCTTTCGTTATAAATACCTACTTTTGGGATACCTGCAAGTGTGCTGACACGGACAGCACCTGTGATGATGAGTCCGATATCGCCTTTTGCCCGTTCCTCATAATAGCGGATTGTCTGAAACGGCCATGTTTCATCGACACTGAGCAGTCCGTTATTAATAGGCGCCATTACAGTACGATTAGGTAGTTCGACGCCTCCGACTGATACATGGCTGAATAATGCTGGAAATGCCATAGATTTCTCCTCTGGATTTTGTTATTTTTAAATGGTATTTTCAATATTTTATCATAAGCTTTAAAGATAGAAAATCACCGGTTTAATGTCAATGATAAGGAAAACACAATCGTAATGAAAAAATACCTGCTCTTATTTTTTATCCTTATTCTTGTTTTGACAGTACAGTGCTCTTCTTCATTTACCTTCATTGAACAAAACATAAAAGAATATCCGGTAAAACAGGAATATCCGGCCAAATATGATACCGTATGGGATGCTGCCGAAAAGTCGCTCGATGATTATCACATCAAAAAATCGGCTAAAGTTGCGGGACTTATCGAAACCGACTGGCTGGAAAAAACGGTACAGCAAGAGATATCGGTCAGGAAGGGCTGGATATTCAAACGGCACGTTACCGAAAATATGCCGGTGGAAGTGCGGGAACGGCTTACGGTCATTGTAACACCGCTTGAATACGATAATGCTTCTGTCAATATCGTACGGTATGTCATGATACGGCCGTATGTGAAATCATGGCGAACTGCCTGGCAATGGAGTCCGGATACAGACGGAACTTTCGCTGAAGCCCCGTCCGATACCAACACCGAACACTGGATTTTGCACGAAATTTTGAAAATCGTCGACAGAACAGGCAAAGACAATAAAAAAAAGTAAAGAATATTTATTACTGACTTTTTTCTTATTTTTTGAAAAGTAGAAGATATTACAATAATAACTTATAACAAACGTCAGTATACCCGGTAAAATTTAACCATTCATTTTTCCGGTGTTATAATTCAGGCATGTTCGGTGTTGACTCATGCATATGAATTGCTTTCCAATCTCCATCACGCAGAACATAGACAACTGTGATAGCAAAAGGTACCTCGAAAGAATCACCGGATTTAAGTACACCATCAACAATACCGGTGCCTGTAAAAACGGCTGATTCCGGAGAAAGAACTGTGGCATATTCCTGCTGCATTTTAGTATGCATCTCTTTTAAGTTGCCGTAGCTTGTTCTGGCAGAATTAAGCGCCTCATCGCGGCTTAAAGTAAGTTTTCCTTCGATAGCAAAAATACCACTATCATTACCGACAAAATGACTCCATACGGCATCAGCATCAAGATGTGATGATGATTCACTCATTTTCTGGTGTTTCGCTATGATGATTTTTTCAATTGCAGACCGCTCGGCTTTTGTCATAGGCTTATCGGGGCTTTGACAAGAAAGAAAAAGAGAAATCAAGAATAAAATAATAGCTCTTTTCATCACTTACCATCCTTTCATTAATCATTGCCGGAAAAATATATCAACATTCCACGAAATAAAATCATAGGGTAATAATCATTATTGTTAGGTAAAACTTACCAATTTCTTATTGAAATAATAAACGCCAACGAATTACCAAAATTATACTTGTTACGGATACAAAAAAGATGCAATATTTCGTGTCCCACGCGACCATATTTTCTTTTTCTTGTCAATAAGAAAATATGGAAAAAGAAAAGACCATTCACCCGACAAAATACTTACTCCTGTTCGACGTGCCTGCTCGCTGAAACGCACATTCCGCTTCGCGTTCAACTGCGTTTTTAACGCTCGCAGTCTGTGTCTCACCGGGCATTTTGAAGGGTGAATTTATCCGGATTATGAGGTGCCGGTTCTCCCTATTGAAAAGCTCCGAGTGAATGCTGTTTTTTCGGAAACCGAAACGCAGCATGTTTGAACCCGCCTTAGTAAAAGCTAAGGCGCGGTGAGTTCTGCGTTTCCCGGAAAAACAGTATGAACAAGGATTAAAGCTTTTCATGAGGGTGCATTTTTTTGTTACTTTTTTTGTGCAATCAAAAAAAGTAAGTGTAAGAAAAAATATTATTTTAAACTTCCCCGGACAGTTATAGGAATTAATAATATTTTGCTTCTCTACATCCCCTTCAACTGCTTTATATGCCTTCCGATATGTTTTACAAGATAGTCCCTATATATGTCGCTGTTATTTCGCAGCATTACTCTCAGTTCATCGCCCATCCGTTTTAGAATAACGCCGAAAGCTATATGGAGAACCTGCCGCACATCGGGATTTTCATTGATTTGCCTGATTGACTCGTCACTGTCCAGGCTTGCAGGATCCGGCACATTGCCCGGATTAGCAGAAATCTCGTAGCTGGCCGCATTTTCCTCAAAGGTATCAAGAGAAACCGACAGTATACGCCGGAAAAAATCCATATCTGTCGTCACCGTAACTTTTACCATTAACACGTTCTTAATAGAAATATGCATGGCATTTTTCGCAATGGTAGAGGTCTTCGGTTTTATTATCATAATCTTTTTTTAAATATTTTATAATTCAGCATCTTTAGCGCATCGAAAGCCGGTAAATGGTGACTTGAAAAAATGTTTTCGAACATCCCGGTGAGTCGACTTTAATTTAAGATGTTGTGCTGTCCATGCACCACCCCTGCATAGAGGTAGCGTGCATGGTTTTTGTTCATCAGCTCTTTTTATACCCCAGGGATATTCCTCCCAATCCTGGTCAATAATTTCATTGACATTTCCTGCCATATCATATAATCCTTCAGGTGTACGACCGGCAGGATAAGATCCGACAGGGAGTGCATGTCCGATATGATAATCGCAATTTGTTTTTGATACATCCGGCGCTTCATTACCCCAGGGATAGAGACGTTCTGTCCCGCCACGAGCAGCGATCTCCCATTCATATTCCGTAGGAAGACGTTTCCCCGCCCATTCAGCATATGCTTTTGCGCCTTCAACCGCAACGAGAACTACTGGGTAATTATCCTTTCCTGATACAGCTTTATATTTCCCGTTTTCTTCCTTTATAATACCACACCAATCGGGGTCTGCCATATCTTCCCAATAAAAATCATCATGTGGGCCTGCATTTAAAAACCTTACATATTCACCGATAGTTACTTCATAACAGTCCATATAAAAAGTATTTACGGTTACTTCTCCCTTGGGCGATGCACCGCTGGGATCGTCATCGTCAGGGCCGATCGTATAAGTGCCACCATTAAACTTAACCATACTCCCCAGTTTAGGTTTTTTTGGCGGTCGCGGTGGATCGATGAAAGGGAAAGAATTTTCCAGTTCATCATCCCGGTACTGGATTACTGTTCTATCAGACATGATAACTCTGCCAAAACATTCGGTACCGTGTGCACGATAGGTGAGCATGGGAGACCAGAGCCAGTCGACGCTTGAAACAGATTCCCATGTGTCAATCGGCCATTCATCGTTAATCACGCTTTCGACACGGCTGAAGTTCATGCGCATTGAACTGCCTCGTTTGTTAAGTTTTTCAACATTCAGGCTCCATTGTTGAAGCGTCGACCATGGAATCGAGCATTCGAATGTCCATTCTTCATCAACATCGTACGGATAATTCAATGTCCCGTCCACACGAACTCCCAGGCGCATACCTTCGACATCCCACGGTTCACTTCCCGGAATCCACCACCAGCTTTTTGGTAATGCCCCTTTATCAAGTTCTTTAGCGTAAATCATGTCCCAAATGGTACCGATGGCGTTAAATTCAATTTCAACATAGTTCCGAGCGTCACTATCAACATCAATGAATATTTCAAAATCGCTTTCATGACATACTACCGTATCATTTTTTGTTATATGAGCATATACACGCGGTTCTTCGATCACACCGGCGAAATAAAGATTGTCATCATCCCAAACCATCTTAGCGCGAGTGTTCAGTGGGGGATTACGGTACCCTTTAAACATTATGTGCCCAAAACGCTCTGTCCAATCAGCGTTGTCCCAACTCGATTCCACTATTTTACCATCAATAATGATATCGTCGACAGTTCGGTATACAACATATTGCTGGGGTTTGAATGGTTTCGGAGTGTACGATTCTGTGATGACGGGATGCTTAAAGCCCGGTTCCCGGTCATAACGCTGAATTTCAGGAACCGGAGGCTGTGCGTCGGCTTCCAGGATTAATATTGTCACAATAAGCATTGTACAAATAAAAAGTATGTACCTCATCATTGAACATCCTTTTGTGTTAAGGTTGAATTTATTTTACAGATTGATGATACCAGTGTAAATAATGATATATACTTTAAATCAATCAGTTTAGGTGGAATTCATTCATCATAAAAACGAATCTCGATATAATATTCATCTCCCGGATTAAGTTGGGTTAATTCTTTCCAATATTCATCATTGAATTTTGTAGTCCATTCTAGTCGACTTTCGAATGAAGTAAGATTTGATGAAAATTGTGAACCTGTAATTCGATAATGCCTTCCTTCCCAGTCCTCTTTATAAAGTCCAATATTTTGGGCAGTAAAGTTGAATGTAAATTGGTAATAATCTTCGACTTTTGAGGTTTTACCTTTAAAAATGATAGAATTTATGGTATTAAATGACTCGTCAAAAACACAGGTTATGTTACCTTCATAGATTAAACCATTCGCTTCTTTATTGAAGTCTCCGGTAAATTGTGTGCCATGTAATATACCGTCAGAATCGAACCCATAAGGGTTAATCTTTTCATCAATTTCTGCTCCCCACGAAGTTATATAATGACCATGCAGTGAATGTCTAATAAAACAAGAATTAAAACTATACATGGGGACATCTTCGATTTGTTTCTCTACATTTACTGTAAGCGTATATTCAATGTCATCATGATATGGGTATTCCATAAAGCAGTTTGCTACTACCGCAAGCACAGTATTGTCTTCTGTAATTTCTCCAATATCAGTTAGTACTATTTCATTGCCGCTGCAAAGATATTCCAGTTTATCTGATCTATGAGCAAACAAAAGAATAGTTATATAATCATCTCTTATATCAGTGCTTTCTACCGATAAGCTGAGTGTATCAGCGTGGTCAAAATATCCCTGATCAATGGATATCGAATATATGTCAGCGGCCAGATCGCAGAACATACCATGAAATGATTTCACACTGTCCGACTCAGTAAGGGTGAATTCTCCTTTAAGAACCTCTTCAGATGTAAATGTTGATGGCGGCTGGTTATAGATGTTGCCTGAAATATAACTTGATAAGAATCCAGGCCACCATTTCTCCGGACTATCGTCAATCGATGAGACAATTGCGTTAATAATATCAGCACCTTTCCTTATTTCTCCAAAAATTAATGGCAGTAATTTCTTTCCATAACAATTTTCATCACACAAATATTTTACAAGTGCAGACATCCCGTAACCGTATTCACGATAATTCTTCTCTTGATATTCAAAACCTGAAAGAGGTATGGTCTCATTACCGATAAAATCCGAAGGAACATAATTTGTTTCAGATGTGAAAAGCTCTCCCGACCATGTCTTACATGCTTTAATGAACCAATTACCATAATCTTTTTCTGACAGATTATTTGCATTCAACACCATTTCGAAAAAAGCACATCCTGCTGCAATTTTTATGGTATCTAAGTTATTTGCGGAAAATTTCGAGAGGTTGAAACTCATTTTATATATTTCATTATCGTAATCCTCAAAATCAACAAGTGAATATGCATACTCTTCAAGCGTAGAAAGCGATGAAACGGTGAATGGTAATACTCTTACCGATACTTTGGAGATTTGAGTCCAACGATTAATAAGAGAATAATCGAATCCGAGATTATAGAACATTTCATATGTTTCTTCCAACCATGTGCCGAGTTCTACCACGTTCTCAATTACATCAAGAGGAAATACAAAATGAAAATGTCCACCATTTGTTGTATATTCCTGATAATCAGAAAGACCAAAAAAATAGAGAACAAGTTGCTCTCCTATATCATCTTGGGATTTATTGAGGTACTTAGCAGGCAGTTCAGTAGTCTGAAATGGATTTATTACACTTTCAAGATATTGTCCTGATTTTTCACTGGGTAGGAATGAATATGACACTAGATTTTCCATATCTTTTTTAGGTATTTCATTTCCTATCACTATATAGCTTTTAATGCTCAATTCACCTTCATATTTCAAACGGACAGTGATCGGTTCTTTAAAATCGGAGGGGATACCTTCAAGCTGATATGTTTTTGTTATGACTGATTCCCAATTTATTTGTTCAACATCGTCTGAGACCTTAAGTTCGACCGCTTCCGAGAACGCACCTGCTGGCACAATGATTTCAACTTCATCTATTTTAATTGTACCTCCAGACTGGTCTATTACCGTGTTATTATCCCCCGATGAATCAGTGTCATTATCAGGACCGGTCGAATCAGAACATGCATAAAATACAAAAATAATAATATACAAATAGATTTTTAACCGCTTCATATCGTTCCCCTTTTCCGGTCATTACCAATGATTGCTAAAGAGTTGTTTATTATAAAATTTTGCCATTTTTTGATTTCAGAATTTTTTGTATAAATCTTATTCTTAGTTATAATAATATGCCATGCTTTAAGCAATAAAAAAGGACACCTGATAATGACGAAATGTATTTATTAAGGAAGAATATAGGTAGTTTTGCAATCCATTTTATGCTAATATACTGAATAATGAAGAAGCTAACGAGAAGACCCTACAATAAATGAATCCGAACCAGATTACTCCAAAGGTTATTGCGGTGGCGATTGATATTTGATGATAACTTGAAAAAAACAAACATTCGTCGAGCAAAGAATCCACCTTGTGAGAAGGTGGCTTTAAAATCTGGCTTCTAAATGAGAGTGAAATTGAGTTGTCCAGCTTCTTCACGTCGCTCATTTTCTTCTTGGGATTGTACATATTCACGTATTTTTTCTTCATCCAGACCTATCGTAGTGGAACAATACACACGGGACCAAAAGTGGTTGCCACAATATGGTTTTTTCTTTAAGGCAGGCAAACTCTTGAATATCTTTATTGCTGTTTTACCTTTGACCATTCCCATCAACTCTGATATTGATAC
>JAFGMP010000073.1 GCA_016927495.1 Candidatus Latescibacterota bacterium
CTGACATCGAAAATTAACAGCAAACTGTAAACAATCAAAACAATTCACAAAAATAATGAACTGTGATTTATTTTTTACATTATAGTATAAATATAGCGAATCATCCTTAATTTTAAAAGTTTCGA
Organism: Candidatus Latescibacterota bacterium; assembly: GCA_016927495.1. Classification (GTDB taxonomy): domain Bacteria; phylum Latescibacterota; class Latescibacteria; order Latescibacterales; family Latescibacteraceae; genus JAFGMP01. The sequence goes on from JAFGMP010000073.1 coordinate 126, forward strand.
AATCAATCGATATTGAATCCTGGATAGCATATAACAACGAATCACTTATCTTGGATTTTTTTGCACAAATATTAGTGGACATTACAGGATTATAATTAACAATAAATATAAAACATAGAGACAGTAAAATTTTGCCATTTTTCATTCACGGTTCCTTTGTACGCAATTATTCCACATCAGGAAATGACACTGGCATATTATCTGCCTTATCAATTTCATTATGCAATTTCTTAATTCGTATTATTTTTTCACTATAAATTTGTTTGCATTGCTTATCCACCGAAGCTGGAACATCTTTTTCAGGATCGCACGATTCAATTGTTTGATTGCCCAATTTCCTTGTTTCGCTGAAAGTCTGATCTAATTTTATATGCTTTTGTTCGTGAGCAATCAAATCTTTGCTTTCAATATAGACTTTATTAGAGCTGACATTAAAAATACATGTTCCTTGATACGTCACGTTAAGAGATGCTTTTCCCTTTCTAGAACCACTTATACAACAAGAATTACCTCCCTTATTATACTTCACTATACTCACATCTGATTTATAGGAATAAGTGGCAAAAGCCCATCCATCAGCTATTTTAATTTCATCCAACCCAAATGGATCAATATAGATCAAAGTATTATTAAAACATATTCTATATAGATTATTATCATCAGATTTATATAAAATTGGATCTCGCGAAAGAAACCTGCCATTCATAGCACAAAAATACCTATAACGAAAATACCAGCTCCCACTTTCTTGATCCAAATATCTTCTTGTGTACAATATATAATTTGCAATAGAACTACTCGATGAAGGCTCACCCAGCTCATTTAGTATGTTCATTTTTCCATACGGTGAATATTCATAATGTTCTTTCACATACCCAGAAGCATTTGCCGTTGCTATCACCGAAAACTGATGGTTCTGTAAATAACAGAGAGTACTAACATTACTATCCATCGTAATAACATCATCAATGTACTTACCATATATGAAATCCTTTTGCATACCATCTGACCAAACTTCCTGGATTGGCTGCCAACCACTATAAACATATCGGATAATTTTTTCATCAGATCGGTTTTTCAAAACTCTTCTACCCAAAGCATCATATTGATACCCATTTCCATCAATGGCCACCAATAAATTTTTTGCATTCCATGTGTAACTATTCGTCCCATCATTGACCATGTTTCCATTAGTATCATAAGTTATCGGATTGCCATCTATTACCAAAAGTTCATTCGCACCATTATGAGTTCTGTTCTGTATTGTACCATTGTCATTGAATTGCTGCCAGTTGCCCCGTGAATCCAGTGTCTAATCCTGTTGATAGGTCGGCGCATGAATAACTGTATCCTGTCCAATTGTGCCGTTCTTATAACTGACTAATTGATTCGTGTTATCATATCCATAGGTTTCGGAATTCTGCGGTAAATGATTTTTATTCATATATTTCATATTACCCGCACGATCATACCCATAACTAAACGATGGAAGTATCCCGCTACCGCCGGTATATGAAAGCTGTATCAATTTACCGGAAACATCATAAGAATATGAACCATAAATGCCATTTCCCAACCTCTTCCCTGTCATATTTGCACCGGTATACGTATAATCAACCACCACAACAGAATCATTCACGACCACCGAATCAAGTCTATCTCTCAAATCCATTTTCCGGGTGATCACTTTTCCATTAGGATAGGTAATGCTGACCCGTCTTTGAGCCACATTATAATCATACGATATAGTCTCGGTTATGCCATTTACTATCTGTTGATAGTGAGTCGGTCTGCCCATATTGTCATACTGCCAGCTCAATTGCGCACAGGCATTATTTGCACTCAGCATTCTGCCATTTCTATCATAGGTAAAAACATCCTCAGAAGTACTATCAGAGTATGTTTTGCTCAAAAGCATTCCGGCATCATTATAGGCAAAATTCGTGTATACCCCTTTCGGATCTCTTTTCTTAATAATCCGACCGGATTTATCATAGTATATTGAATCGACACCCAAATCAGGATATACCGTTGCAACTATCCTATTTTCAGCATCATAATAAAAATTGGTGACATGACTATCCGGATCTCTCAATGCTGTTTGATTTCCGTTTTTATCGTATTCATAGCGGATAGTGTCATTGAGTGCATTGCATGTCCAAAGCAGCAGGCCTATGACATCATAGCCACGGCTGGTTCTATTTCCCAGGCTATCACGGCTTTCAACAACTCTCCCAGAGTTGTCGAAGACCAAATTTGCACTAATACCACTGGAGTCTTTCTGGTGAATCATTCTTCCTGCATCATCATACTGATATACGACCGCTCCGCGTCCCGGGGTCCGATCCCAGATCACATTTCCATTGTTATCATGTGGTTTTTCCGACCGACGGGTCGAACGAGCGTTGTGAGAAGGCGCATGCTTTAATCAATGCACTGTTGGCTGAATAGAGTGTGTCCGTTGGCGAAATTTCCGTGGTATCGGTGGACGCACCCGGCTGGTGCAGCGTGTGGGACCTTATAGCAGGGTTCGTAACGGGATTCATACTTTTTCTGGGCAATCTTGGTACCGTTCTCCTGATCGTTTCACCGGGTCATTCGACGGTGCCGATAACAATTTACAATTATCTGCACTATGGCTCGCATGAGGCGGTCTGCGCATTATGCCTTGTTCTTGTGCTTCTCATCTGCGGTGCTGCAGCGCTGCTGCATTGTCTTTTTAAAAACAGTAGGACGAAATTGTTCTTATGATAAAAATAAAGGAAGTCTGTTTTTCCTACGGCAGCCGGACAATCCTCGACAGAATCACTGTTACTGTTGACAAAGGCACTATTCATGGGATCATGGGGTCTTCGGGCAGTGGAAAGACGACGCTGCTGCGCATCATCGCGGGATTCGAATCACCGTCAAGCGGCAGTGTTACGGTCGAAGGCGAACCGCTGTTTGGAGCAGCGGCTGGTAAAAAGCCGAAGCGGGGAAAAACAGCCATGATTTTTCAGAACCTCGCACTCTGGCCGCATATGACTGCTGCGGAGCATATCGCATTCATGCTGCCCGAGGACATGAAGAGACAAAAGAAGATGGCGAGAGAAACGGCGGCGCAGTATCTTTCCGCTTTGCACCTCGATGGTTTCGAATCGAAGTATCCCCACCAGCTCTCCGGCGGGGAGCGGCAGCGGCTTGCGATCTGCCGCGCGCTGGCTTCGCAACCGTCATATTTGCTGATGGACGAGCCGTTCAATAATCTTGATATCGTTCTTAAGGATGAATTTTTTGCTCTAACCCATGAAATCAAAAAGAAAAACGATCTGACTAACGTGTACGTCTCCCACAACCTCGATGAGATTCACGCCCTTGCGGATAGGGTGACCGTCATCAAACCTGATAGATCTTTTGAAACCGTGCCGGCGGAAACATTCCGCAAGATTGAAAGAGACCGGCTTTTATCAACATTTTTTAA
>JAFGMP010000074.1 GCA_016927495.1 Candidatus Latescibacterota bacterium
GAATCCAAGAATAAAACTCAACATTAACACAAAAACTGCACACAATTTATTTTGATACATAGATACTCCTTATTTACATAGATCTAACATTCGTCGGTGCGGATAAACGATGTATCGCAAAAAGTCGAATACATCTATGTACCGATTAAACGGTTTTGCAATCACATTTTAAACGCACGTAATGGTCGGAGAGATTCAAAATTATTGTTTCGGAGCCGATTCTGTGCAAAATTTAGCAGGAGAAAAAATGAATCAAAACCAGTTAAGTCCGGATAGCAAAAGGTCGATTTACGAATCATCGTTTCTTGTAGCTCGATACTCCGTTAAGCGTTCCGAACCAGAGAGTACCGTCGAGATCGGATGTCACGCAAAATACCATATTGTCGAGCAGCCCGTTATCGATAGTGTATGTTGACCATGAAGCTCCATCGAAGCTTGAAACACCCTTATCTTTAGTAGCAATCCATTTGACATTTTTACTGTCAACTGCAATGTCATTGACCTGATCTTCGGCAAGACCGCTGTTATCAACCGAAAAGGATGCCCAGTTTTCACCATCGAAACTCATAATCCCGCCGTTTAGCATTCCAAACCACTTGACATCGTCCTGGTCGACGGTAACCGATATAATACTGTCATTTACAAAAAAGTTTGTCTCACGGGTATAACTCTTCCATATTTCGTCATTCAAACTCGATATCCCGCGGGATGTTCCAAACCATTTTGTATTGTCTTCATCTACTGCAATCGCCCGAATACGTTCATTTGTTAAACCGCTATTTTCAGTTGTATACGTTTTCCATGTGATACCGTCAAAACTTGATATACCCTGAGTTGTTCCAAACCATTTTATATTATCTTTGTCTACGGCAACCGCCTGTATTTTGTTACTGCAGAGTCCTTCATTTGAAGTATATGTTTTCCATGTCGAACCGTTAAAGCTTGAAACTCCCATGCTTTTTGTTCCAAACCAGGTTGCAGCAGACAAATCATGAACTATTGCTGTCACTTTATCTGATACCAGCCCATCATTTTTTGTGTAGTTCTGCCATGTTTTTCCGTCATAGACCAATACACCCGCATTATCCATTGAAATCCAGATACGGTTTTGTCTATCGACTGCTATTGCATGTATTCGCGGATGCAAAATATTATTCACCGGAGCTGTGAATTCCGACCATACATAGCCGTTCAAATATGTTATACCATTATTATCGGTTCCGAACCAGACAGTTCCTTTCGTATCGACATGAATGTCGTTGATTTCGTTCGATCCGATCCCACTGTTTTCTTTTGTATAATGCTTCCAAACATTTCCATTATAATATACCGCACCACTGCCACGTGTTCCGGCCCATATCCCCCCATTACTATCAGTTTCAAGTGAGCCAACAAAATATACTTTTTCGTATGATTTCCAATTTATGCCGTCAAAACATGAAATACCCTCCCACGTGCCCGCCCATAGATTTCCATGAGTATCAATTGCCAAATCGGTAATATTATTATCAACAAGACCATGTTCAGTTGTGAATGGTGTCCATGTAATACCATCGAACATCAGCACACCATTCTGCCCGGATCCGATCCACTTTCTGTTTTTACTGTCGATTTCAATGGCGTAAACTACATCGACGTCAATACCGTTTACAACCGGAATATACTGTTTAAATTCTTTGTTGTCAAAGCTGACCAGGCATATTCCCGTTTCGTTTTTCTTGCCGCCGAACCAGATGGTACCTTCTCTGTCGACCGTTATGGCATATATGTGTATCATTGCTATTTCACTATTTTCTGGAGTGTAATTTTTCCAGATCGTCCCATCAAAACTTGAGACTCCTCTGCTTTTAATGGAAAACCAAATACAACCACTTGAATCAATCGCTGCCGATTGGATATCATTATCTAAAATATTGCTGTTTACGTTAGAATAATTCCCCCATTTTTTCTCATTATAATACGATACCCCGGCGCCTGTCGTACCAAACCAGAAACCGCCGTCACGATCTTCTTCAATACATTGAACTTTATTGGAACCGGGTTTATTGAAAAACTGCGTATAATTTTTCCATGTTCCTTCAGAATAAACACATCCACTTTTACATAACATCAGCATGATCGACACCACTAATATTACACATAAAAACTTATTTTTCACTTGAATGAAACCTCACATTCTAAACACATAAAATATGATTGTAAAATCGTGTATCAAGAACATCTTATTATATTGATAAAAAAATAAATATTTACTATAGTAAATTTACCTTGATGAACACAATTTGTCAAACTTTATTTAATATTTTTTGTAAAATGAAAGAATTTTCATCTGACGGTATACATAGAAAAACGAATCGGTATATCGTCATCACATAGTTTCAAACATAAAAAATCCGTTCCGGTGTTAATCGCAATGAACCGCTTTGTGCTATGGGTTTACATATGAAGAGATAGTCGAATATCGGTGAGTATTTTACTCCGAAGTGTCATACCGCAAAAATTCGATTTTCAGTTATCGGCTCAATTCATGAGAAAATACAGAAAAACTTGACAATTCAATAAAAAATTGTGAATATAGTATAATAGCGGACCTTTAAATTATCAGTAATGGAAAATTAACACAGACATGTTTGAGGTTTATTCCTGAAAAAGATCTATAAAATTTCAATGTGATACAGTCTTATTTCGTTTAATAATCTCATCATCTTAAACAACAGTATCTTGCGGCATTAATGTGATGATATAGAATTCCTGACAATATTCACCAAAAACGAACAAGAGGTATTGCTCATGGATTACACCTACGAAGAACTTAAAAAGAAACGGGTTGCCGAACTCCGTGAAATTGCAGCAAAAATTGATCATGAAGAACTCCACGGTTACTCCCAGATGCATAAGGATCACTTATTAAAAGCCCTTTGTAATGCCCTTGGCGTCGACATGTTCGAACACCACGTGGCAAAAGCTTCACACAAGACTCAGATCAAAGCACAAATCAAAGAGCTGAAGAAAAAAAAGGATGAAGTTATCGGAGCACACAATAAAGCCGAACTTAAAGTAATCCACCGAAAGATACACCGCCTTAAGAGAATTCTGAGAAAAGCGGCGGTGTAATATATTAAAAATGCAGCCTGAAAATAATAAGAAATGCCATAACAATAAAAATATACAATGTTTTTTGATAAATACTAATCCTGTTAAAAGATGACCCCGTTTTAGAATGTTTGAAGAGATTGCCTCACTCATTTTCTGAAACCCGGTCGAAAAATATTGTCTGAACCGCAGATAACTATGATGAAATGATGACCATAATAAAAGAATCAATCCTTTTGGTTCAACAAGTTTTATGGTTTACCAAGTGTTTTTATACATAGTCATCTGTGTAAGCTTAATCATCCGTAATATAAATGTTCAGCAAGGAATGTCAACTATATATTTGTACATTATAAGATGGGCATACACATGAGTCTGCCCCTACATATGTTATCCCTTTCTTACCAATTTACTTTCAAAGTCCCGGCAATCCCGGTCGTTATTCCATTCTGCCTTTTGCCTTTGTGCCTTTATGCCTATTCTCGCATAACCGCAATCGCATTGGTTTCGACAAACTGTTCCTGCCCGAACAGGTTTACGATTTGCATATTGGTCATGGCATGCTGCCCCTTAGGAAAATACTCGTTTATAAGCTTACGGACAACAGGGCCGGCATTCCCGATACTCTTGCCGCCCGCATCAGGATCGAAAAAGCTCTGGAGAAATACGACATCATCCATCGAGGCACCGTAATGTTCCAGCACTTTTTTCATATTATCGAGAGTTTGCCTGAACTGTGTTTCAAAGTCCTCGCCGACTGTTACCTTGTCATATTCCCATGTCGCATCCTTGACGGTGTTGTGGGACAACTGGCCTGCAACAAAAATCATGTTACCGACTTTGACACCCTGGGCATAATTGAAATCTTTTTCCCAAGGAACACCAAAACCGAACTTTTCCGGTGTAAACGATGCTTTATACTCGTTCAGGACTTTCAATGCCTCTTCACGGGCTATTTGCCGTGAGGTGCTTTCGTCTTTTTCTATTTTTGATAAATCCATTTCGCATCCAAACACATAAAACAAACCTGTAATCACCGTGAATAAAACGATACGTTTCGGTTCAGCTTTCATCTCCGTAACCTCCGTCTCTGATGAAAATTCTCAATCCACAATCGCCTGATATGTCAGCACTCTGAATTTAGTAATAAGTTCCTTATCCCAGTATCCATTCATCTGCGACATGAACACACCGATCAGTTCTTCCTTCGGATCGATCCAGAACCGCGTGTAAAATGCGCCGTCCCAGCCGAGAATGCCAAGAGACTCGAGTTCATCGAACTCACCTCGTTCGGTACGGATTCCGAAACCGTACCCGTATTTATCGCCGCTGTTGGGTCTGAACGGAGCATACAGGTCTCCGATAGAATTTGTCGACATAAGCTCAACCGTTTTTCTGCCAAGAATACGAACACCATCGAGTTCGCCGTTATTAAGGATCATCTGGGCAAAACGCATATAGTCGGAAGCTGTCGACACAAGACCGGCACCACCGGAGAAATAGTTCTGTGTACACAGGTATGAGGGATCGATCCTGTCTTTCGTGAAGCCACCTCTGGGCTTTAGGGCGTATAAAGACGTAAGCCTTGGTAATTTCTCTCGCGGAAGTATAAAATGTGTATCCTTCATCCCGAGGGGCAAAAACAGACGTTCTGTAATAAATTCATCGAACGATTGCCCGGAGACTACTTCAACCAGATAACCGAGCACATCGATCGACATACCGTAATTAAGTTCCTCGCCCGGATTGCAGATCAGAGGTATTCCGCCAAGCTTTTTGATCATTTCTCCTATTGTACCGTTTGTAGGTGTAAGACCGACAGTCATTCCGGCTTTTTTGTATAAATCGGCGTGAAGGCCCGAGCCGTAGGTTATCCCGGAAGTATGGTTCAAAAGATTACGGATGGTAATCTCACGTTTGGCGGGTTCGAGTGTGTAAGAATCACCCGATGAGGTCGGAACTATCACTTGCGGATTTTTGAATTCAGGAATAAATTTCGAAACCGGATCGCTCAACAGGAAGTGCCCTTCTTCATAGAGAATCATGATCGCGGTGCTGGTTAATGCTTTGGACATTGAAGCGATACGGAACATCGCGTCTTTGCTCATAGGCTTGCCTGTCTCGACATCCATTTTGCCGAATGATTCGTAATGCACCATCCTGCCTTTGCGGGCGACAAGCGTTACCATGCCGGGAATCTGTTGTCTGTCCACATGATCCTGCATGACAGTATCGATTCGTTTCAACCTTTCGGACGACATCCCCACATTCTCAGGAACAGTTGTGGGAAGTCCCTGCCCCAATACAGTTTGACAAACCAGTAATCCCAGAACAACAGGATAAAAGATGGCGCGGTTACTGAATTTCATGTTGTTCCTCCCTGTTATTTTATTTTGAACTGTCTGTATATATTCAATTATTCTTTCAGTTTAATCCTCAAATTCGCACTTTTAAGTACCTCCGGATTAACAACATGTTTTGGCAGTTTGCCATTAATGAAGGCTTTCAGGTCATCCATAATCATACGCCGTATATCCCACCCACCTTCTTCGCTGTACCAGGAATGATGCGGTGTGAGAACCACATTTTTCATTTTGAGCAATTCACAATCAGACTTTGGTGGTTCATATTCGAGTACATCCAGTCCTGCGCCGGCAATCATCCCCTCCCTGAGAGCAGTAACGAGATCAGAGGTTTTAATTATCGGCCCACGGGATGTATTGATGATGATTGCGGTTTTTTTCATATGGCGGAAAAGGTCAAGATTGAACATGCCACGAGTTTCGTCGGTCAGCGGCAGGTGTATTGTCACAATATCGGAGCGTTCAAGTACTTCATGAAGCGGAAGCGGTTGAATATTAAGGTCTTTCATTCGCTGCTCTGAAAGAAACGGATCTGCCACGACCAGAGCTTTCATGCCAAACGACTGCATTTTTTTCAGTACCAGGCTTCCGATGTTTCCGCATCCGACGATACCGAGTGTTTTACCCTCAATACGGTAAATCGGATATGTCCTGGTAAAATCATATACCTTCTTACCGATAGCCGATTCGAGAATCTCACGCTGCAAATTGATTTTTCTATATGTAGCAAACATAAGCATTATAGCCTGTTCGGCAACATCGATACTCGCCGCTGTGGCCTCATTGGCGAAAACGATTCCATGAGCGGTTGCAGCGTCCACATCCACATTGTCATAACCAATCCCATGCCGTAGAATTACCTGAACCTTATTCAGCCCTGCGATAACCTCGGTATTAATTTTCGCCATGTTGACCAGCAAAATATCGGCATCGTCAACATGTTTAATAATTTCAGAAGGCGACGCGGCTTTAAGCTTGAAACAGGAAAAATCGACACCCAGTCTGGCGCATTTTTTCTTTTCCCATTCGAGGTCGCGTTCAATATAATCGGTAATTTTAAAATTTATTCTTTTCATAATACTGTCCAGTTCAAAACATTTATAATTATCAGATATACCGAGATGTTTTCAATATTACATAAATATTGCGGGATTTGCTACATTAAAAATATGAAATTATCAGAATTGCGCGGTCAATCTCATCTCAAACCGTGTCGAAAAAGTATCGCTGTGGAAATTTAATTGATCTTTGTAGGACAGGACAGTTTTGAATCGAACAATGAGCACTGAAACAGGAAAATAATCTATGGCAAAAGCATTTGAATAGCTATTATAATCTCCGCCGGTCAACAGTTTATCACTGCGGAAAATAGCCGCCGACAGGTCATTCCTGATCTCCGCTTTTGATGCACCGGTTCCGTTGCGAAAGATTCGATATGTCAAACCGGCCAAAGGAGAGTAACTGGTGGTATTTTCTCTGATATTCCCGATATGTTTTTCCTCGTTACGATAGGAAAGATTGATTTTAGTCTGGAGATTTTCATTCCAGCGATTTTCAAGCCATATCATCGGATTGTTGCGGCTGGTTGTTGAATAACGCCGCTTTTCCTCGGAATCGTAAAGATATTGGAATGTAATCAGAGAATACATGGTCGGTCGGTATTCCACTTTATGGTTTATCCGGTTCAGATCAGTCAGCAGGGTGCTGTCATAGGTGCGTGACTCGATATCATATATATCGTACCCCAGATAAAACAGCAAAGATGCAGTAGGCCGCCATTCGCCGCGAAACTGGTAGAGATCGTTTTGCTCGGAGGATATACCTGACTCATCCTGGTGAATACTCAGAAACTTTTCGGACCAGTTAAGCCTATTTTCAATATTTCCGTAATACCCCCTCCATGTCGGCTGATAATTGAATTCAAAAGTAAAGGGATTTAATAATGCAATCCATTGCCCGGGGAAAAACCTGAAATTTGACTGAAGATGGTTATATAGTGTCCGGTTGCGTAATGTAACAGTTGATGCGGGATAATTTTCGGTAATCTCGCCCTCGGAGCGTACATTCATATTCAGGCCTTTTATACGGTCAACCGTCACATCAAAAAACAGCTTTTGGCGTAAATCGAGAAGCCTGTCGGTAATATAGTCAGAGTCATTCTGTGACCGAACAGTTTTTTCCCGGTAATAGGAGTTGATCCTAACCAGATTCACAGGTGCAAAATCAAATCGTATATACCTGTTATCGTAAATCTTTTTATCATCTGATTCCGGGGAAGATACTTCAAAATTTTCAATATTTTCTCGGCTTCTGCGCCAGACACCATACACTCGTAATGATTTGAGTTTCACTTTATTAAGAAGTCCGGAAGGTATCTGATATTCAAAATCTCCCTTAAATGTATCTTTTTCCGAATTGTATCCTCCGGTATCCTGTGTCCGGTTCCGCAACGAGAGCGATAATGCAGGATATGATAATTTCCTGAAAAGAATTTTGCCATTTCTGTCTTCTTCGATTGATTCCGGCTCCGTCTCACTTGATGGAGACCTGCGACGGTTCCAATTACCGGTAATATCGAGAAAATCAACAGGATAAATCGTACCCCCAAAAGATGTTCTGTCCTGTAGAGTACCCAGACGGAATTTTTTCTCAAAAAGAGGCTCAAACTCACGGTCATACTGTTCATACTCGGAAAAAACGCGGAATTTTTGCGCGCTTGCATCGGTCCGTATGTGTAAGCTGTTGCCTTCACGGCCTTCTCCCTGTGTACGGGCAGCTTCCGGCTTTACTTTGAAATCCACATCGTGTGCCTGCCATCTGAACTCACCGAAATAGTCGATTCCGCTGTATTTCCCGGGATTATCATAACTGACATCCTGGTCAAAACCGAAATAATTGATCTCCATCTGAAGATTATCGGAAGGACTGATACCGGCCCCGACAATTTGGAACTGTTCATCCGAATCACGGTAATAATCGTATTGAACTTCGATTTCACTGTCTTCGGCAACTATCCCCTCTTTTATTATAAGAAGCGTTCCGCTGGTGTAATCGAGTACATAGTCTTCGCCACCCGTAAGAATATCACCGTCGATAATACATGTTTCGGACCCTCTTATAAGGTGATTGTGGCTCAGATTGAATATTGTTATTTCCGTTTGAAAACTGATCCGAAATATATAGTGTGATAAGGGATCAACCGGATCATATACGGATATGGGGAAAGGCTTTTTTTCGGGGAACGACAATATACCCTCCTTATAATCGATCTTTTCGGGATCGACTCTACCGTCATTATTCTCATCGAGCCCGAATTCATGCAGAGTATACCTGCTGCCCGATTTATCGAATATTTCCAGATTGAATGTATGAGGTACTATTTCATAACCACCGATAAAATAACGGTTGACCATAACATTTTCGACTTCACCCGGCTTTTGTATAATCCGCTCGAACGGTATACCCTGAGAGGAGCCTTTTATCGCTATTGTCGATTCATCGGATAAAGGTTCGAGAAATCTGATTTCACCGGCTTTAAAATTGATTGTGTAGTGTATATATGGGGTAAACCTGTCATAATCACCCGAGATTCCTGCAACAGTCAAATTCAACAAAGTATTTACCGTATTGGTGTCGCAATTATTATCATCAACGTAGACTGTTACGGAGTTTTCATCGATAATTTTGATCTCAGGATCATTGGCAAAGTCAAAATACCTGTTTTTGATATAATCGATATCCGAAAGAGTAACACCGCTACTTTCAAAATTGCCGGTAAAAAAGTCGGTTTCAAATCCGGTTGTTTTTTCTCCGCTCACTGCTCTGGCGGAAACAAGACTTCGTTTGAACCGCTCTGTTTTTTTACCTGTTTCCAATCTCGTTGAAACACCGAAAATGCCAACCGAGGGAACAAGGTTATTTCTGCCCTGTTCGTGTCTGACATCTCCCCAGTTTGCCTCCTGAACAAGATCCTTAGCGTTTCCCCTGTATCGAATTCCGTAAAGAATCTGGCTGAAATCCGTATCATTGTAAAATCCGTTTACAGTCCTTCCTTCCGGCAGGGTTAACTGAGCTTTCAGATCGCTTCGTTTAATGCTTTCGCTGGAAATGTCTGTTTCATCATCACCCGCATTATATGTATACGATCTCTGATGACGGTAGGTAAAACGGCTGCCGCTGATACTGAATCTGGTATCGGGATTGATTTGTATAAAACTGCCTTTTGTTCTGTCCAGCGATAGAAATGAAGATGAAGACCGGTTTAAATCCGCACTTTCTTTCAATGTATACACATACCATCGGTTCTCGGAGGATTTTAAATAGTCGATGGTTGAATCATTGATCAAAAATACTCGACCCTGAAATTCTGTCACAATCTCATAGTTTTCAGATGATAATCCACGGGTCCTGTCATATCGCTGCCAGCTTCTGCCGGTTTCATCATAAGAAACAATACCATTGTCCGTAATAAACCATCTGTTTTCCTGTGTAAATGAAAATGCCTTTACAAAACGGCCAGGCAGATTCATTTCTTCCTGATAATTGCGCCACAGATTGTTGTCGGGATCATATATCACGATACCGTCCTGTGTGGCAAGCCATAATTTCTCACCATCGATAGCAAAATCATTAATCATCGGGTAAAACAGCCTTGGGTCATCACTGTAAGAAATCGATGTGTGGAGCTTTTTATTGAAGCGGGTAATTCCCTTGTCGGTAAACAGCCAGAGAAAATCGGTTGTTGCATATATACTTTGTATTACCTCTGAAATTATACCTTCATTTTGCCCAAAATATCGCCATTTTTCGAACCGAGTGTTGTATTCTGCAAGGCCTTTACCCGTCGCCATATAGACCAGATCGCCGTCAACCGCGATATCATGCACCGCTGCATCAGGCAATCCACCATCCACATCAAACATTTCCCATTCCTGGATAAGTTTGTCAAAACGGGCAGCGCCGTTATCCGTACCGATCCAGATGTAATCCTCCTGATGGGCAATAGTATAAACCGTATTGCTCGGAAGGCCATTTTCAACGGTATAGGTCAGCCATTTATTGAGTTTGATATCACCACTTGCTATACCTTTCGAAGTAGCAACCCAGAGAAATTCACCATCCCATAGAAGAATTTTAATGTCATTCGAAGGAAGCCCGTTATGTTCACCGTAAACTGCCCATGTATCTTCTTCGTCATGGTACTGGTATAAACCTTTCGGGGTTCCGATCCATAATGTACCTTCGGCAGTGAGATACGGAAATTCATGTTTTAACCAGATTTGTCTGTTTTGGGCATGAAGGATTGATGAATACAACAAGAGAAGGATTATCAGGAAGCGGACAGGAATTTTTTTATGTACCATCAATTTTTCGGATTTTATACAGTTTCTTTAATAATCGTTATTTTGTTCAGATCTATTTTTCCGAGTCCGAGGGTTGCTGCATGGTTTAGATGTGTTACCGATTGTGCTGAAAGTGACCGTCTGTTCCATGGAACCATCGATGTTGCATAGGCGTCCACAGTGAGCGGATCTGTTCCTGCAATAATTGTATGTAATTCCTGCACTTTTCCCGGTCCGGTGGGACCTGCGGTAAGAAGAGCGCGTGTGGCATCGAGAATAGTAAGTTGCGGACGGATTACGGTTGCCAGTTCCGCAATACCGGTATGTAAGTCGGTTCCGGTATGAAAAAATTTCCTGTCCCAAACAAGCCCCATGAGATTTTTAAGTCCGAAACTCACCTCGGTTGCAGCATGGGATTTGGCACAGGGCATATTAATCAAAACATCGCACTTACCGATCAGTTTTGCAATTTTCACGGATTTCAAAGCTTTTCCTCCCGGAACATCAATTTCCGTAAAAAAACTTTCACGATTTAACTGAATCAGTTTAACGGCATCATCTTCACTGAATGCAGCGTTAAAACCCGTTTTTTCAAAACACAATTCACTGTCCTGCATGGTATTGTCTGCAATAATCACTCTTTTCGCCCCGGATTGAACTGCCAGTGCGGCAACTGCTTTGACCACATCAGGATTCGTTGTGCTTCCCCAGTGAGCGGGATTGGGGAATGATATATTCGGTTTGAGTAAAATCTGGCTGTCATGGGGTATGAATTTATCGAAACCTCCAAGAATTTCCACAGCGCGGGCAACAGCCTTGTCAGGATCTCCCGTAATCACAGCAATAACGGAAGATTTCAGATCATCGCTTGATATTACAGGGGACGATTTGAGTCCGATTAAACCTGTTGCTCCTATTACACCGGTCTTTTTAAAAAATGTACGTCGAGAAATCTGATCCCACATAAAAAACCTCGATCATCTATTCAATTTTACTATCAATATTTATGGCAAATGTCTTCAACACATCAAGTGCTTCATCGAGATGTGAAGTAATTGTAAGCGAAACAAAATAATTCGATTTCCTGAATAGTATCTTCTGCGACATGGACAAACGTTCGATTTTGGCAGCATCTCCCGCGCCTGAACTCCAGTCGATCGGATTTACCAGATCAAGAATCATCTCATCGAATAACGACGCGGCATTTTCTGACGATCCCTGGTCAAAGACACGCTGCTCAACTGTCACGTTATTATTGAGCACATTACCCTCGTATTTCTGCATTGCGGCTTCGATAAATCCATTCCGGGTATACACCGGTTCTTCACCGTCAATGTAGGTATTGAGTTCACCACTGCTGTTTGCAGTCCATGATTCACCTGAACGTTTCCACCCGCTGATTTCATCATCCTTGGTTAATATATCTTCCGGAGTTACAGCTTTTGAATTGGTTATGCTGTCTTTCGAGCAGTTCAAAACACCAACAATTAATAACAAAAAATAAATACTTATATATCGTTTTGTCATCGAAATTATTACCTTTCATTATATAGAACAAATGAACGAACTTTTTTTATTTAACATACTGCATACGTACATTACGCCTGATATTACCAACACTGAATCTGCTGAAATATATACCGCTTGCAACGGCGCTTCCATTAAGTGAAGTACCATTCCATTGGACACGGTAATATCCGCTGCTTTGTGTCCCATAGACAAGACGATCCACAAGCGCTCCCTGTATATTATAAATTTCCATTTTTACATCAGCCGGTTCAAACAACTGATATGATAGTGTAGTCTCAGAGTTGAACGGATTAGGATAATTCTGGTAGAGGCGAAAACCGTACGGTGTCGAATCTTTCGTTTGCTCTTCCTTGACATTAACCGTAGGATTTTTCAATTCAATCAGATTAATTTTTTCAGGATCGTCGGTTCCGAGATTATACGGAGCTTTTGCAGCCTCCGCAATATGCTGAGCCCGTGAAATTGTTTTGCAGCCATTCTCCTCAAGTATTTGAGCACATATATAATCGCAGGCAACCGTATCTGTGCTCAACACGAGGGTTTTCGGCATAATTTGAGGCGCTCCACTGGGACCTCCCGATATAATTCCCCATACTGCGTCACAGATATTGATGACCTGTTTGTCGCGGATAGGTGAAAGACTGTTTAGTGCCGGTATATACGGATTACAGTAACTTCCATGCAGGTTACCGGGACTGCTGCAACTACCGTAATGATTTTTCATACTGAATGTAAGGCCCGAAGTACCATGATTTTTTAACACACACAGATTGATCACGTAATCACTAATGTCAGTGAGAATATTGCTTAATCTCTGAGTTACTCCGTTAACATTATAAGTGGTCGCTGCATATCCGACTCCGGACTGATTAGTACCGAAACATTTTACGCCGGTATCGCCTGTATTGAGCGAATATCCGGCGCTTTTCAATTCATTGTTAGTCCGGTCCCAGATGATGATATTCTCTTCGGGAAAAAAAACATCGTCAAACTTCATACGAGTTAATCCGTTCACAATACTGTAAGCAACCTCCGGATGGCTCGAAAGTGAGCTGTTAATGCAATTCACTTTAATGGAAATCACACTGTCTTTTGTGATGCCGGGGAACAGGCTTTTCCATGCATCACCTGTGACATTTGTTCCCATTAAGTTCTGAATGGCAGTGTCGAGCATAATCTGAATGGTTGCATGATCGACTGCATTATCAATTACTACACTATCGTCGCTAACCTTTACAACAGTGCTTTTATCGTTCTGAATCTCCGAACCGAATGCAGAAGTCTCTTTCAGTAAAGGATATAACATCATCCCCTGTACACTTCCGGATGCACAATTCAGGAAATTTCTTCGTGTTAATTTTCTGTGCTCAACAGACATTGTACCTCCGCATCTTTGGGGTAATACACATTCTTAGCC
>JAFGMP010000501.1 GCA_016927495.1 Candidatus Latescibacterota bacterium
AAAAGCTTCATGCCAGTGAACATGATTTAGCTGAGGCGCAGCGGATTGCACATTTAGGGAGTTGGCGATGGGAATTGAATCAGGATAAGGTATACCTTTCTGATGAAAGTTATCGTATGTTCGGCTATGATATGGGTTCAGACATTAATTTGGAAAAATTTATAGATACAGTCATTCAGGAAGACCGGGAGAAGGTTAGAGATTCGATACAAAATGCATTTGATGGAATTGAACCGTACAATATTGAATACAGCATTATGCGAGGAAATGAGACGCGCATATTAAATTCACGTGGAGATGTTTTTCGAGATGATAACGGGAATCCTTTGAGGATGATTGGTACCGTGCAGGATATAACCGAACGCAAACAGGCGGAAGCGGCTTTAATAGCTTCAGAAAGAAATTACCGTGAGATATTCGATAATGTAAATGACGCAGTGTTTATCCAGGATATAAAAACGTTAAAATTTCTTGATGCAAACAAGAAAGCCTGTGAAATGTACGGTTTCTCTCACAAAGAATTTCTTGCTGCTGATTTTGCTGAATTAAATATTGACAGACCGCCCTACACTTATAAAAATGCAAAAACTTTGATACAAAAAACAATTGCTGAAGGTTCTCAAATTTTTGAGTGGGTGAATATAAAGAAAAATGGTCAAACATTGCCCGTAGAAATCAGCTTAAAAAAAGCAGTAATCGGGGGTAATGATCGAATTCTGACCATTATTAGAGATATTACGGATCGTAAACGGACAGAACAAATACAGCTCATCCAGCGTGACATCGGACTTGCATTAAGCACGGCGGAAAATATCCCGAATATACTTCACTATATTCTGAAGGCCTTAATTCTAATCGATGAAATCGACAGTGGGGGTATTTACCTTATTGACAATTCTACGGGAGATTTATCGCTTGCTGTACATATGGGATTATCCAACAATTTTATAAAAAATGCTTTATATTATCCTCATGATTCTCTCCAATTTAATATGGTTGCTGCCGGTGAAAATATTTATGTTACTCCTAATAATGGTCAGTATTTTCCCGATTGGCTCAAAAAAGAAAAAATCAAAACGTATTCAGTTGTTCCCGTGAAGTATAAAGGCAAAGTAATCGCATCATTGAATCTTTCATCGCATACTGTAGAAAACTTTTCTGGTGATACTCGAAATACATTGGAATCGGTTTCTGCACAAGTTGGTAATGTCATTGGCCGTTTACAAGTGGAAGAAGCTCTTGCAGAGAGTGAGAAACGATACCGTACTTTAATCGAATCCTCACCGGTAGCAATCCATATTATTTCAGAAGGAAAAATTGTGTATATCAATTCAAAGGGTGTGGAAACGCTTGGAGGATCTTCGCCGGAGGATTTTGTCGGGAAAGAATCGATAAATTTTACTCATGCGGATTATCATCAAATCGGGAGGGAACGGAGGGATGCATTATACAGAGGTGAAAAAGTAGATTCGATTGAACAAAAATTTCTGAGATTGGATGGAGAAGCCCGGGATGTCGAAGTATCAAGTTCATGTATTGAATACAAAGGTAAACCGGCAATACAAGTGGTATACAATGATATTACCGAACGTAAACTCGGCGAAACCGCTCTGCGAAAGAGCGAGGAAAAGTTTCGTACTGTTATTGACGCGAGCAAAGATGCAATGATAAGTATAAATGATAAAGGCTTGATAAATATATTTAATCCTGCGGCTGAAAAAATTTTTGGTTTAGGGAGAAAAGAAATGATTGGTCAGCCGTTAGATCGATTGATACCCGAAGAATATAGAGAAAATCATCGTGAATATTTAATGAATTATTTCTCTAAGGGTAAACCAGACAACGCTTTAGACAAGACAATCGAACTTACTGCATTGCGAAACAATGGTATGATATTCCCGATAGATTTATCTCTTTCAAAAGGTGAGTTGGGGAATGAATCGTTTGTTTTAGCGGTAATACGGGATATTACCGAACGTAAGCAAATTGAAGGAAAGCTGGCAAATCAGTCACGGGCCATTGAAGCTTCAATGGATGGTATAGCAGTGTTGGACAAACATAGAACGTACAAGTATGTCAATAAGGCTCACGCAAAAATATTCGGTTATGATGATACAAAAGAGATTATCGGCAAAACCTGCGACTTTTTGCATCAGGAAGAGGAATCCATAAGATTGATCAATGAAATTTTACCTGTGTTGAATGAAAAAGGAAGCTGGCGAGGTGAAATTATTGGTAAGAAAAAGGATAAAAGTTCGGTTCCGTTAGAAGTTTCTTTAACAATTGTTGAAGGTAACGACATTATCTGTATTGTGCGGGACATAACCGAGCGTAAAAAATTGGAAGAACAATTTTTCCAGGCTCAGAAAATGGAGTCTGTCGGTCGTTTGGCCGGCGGTGTAGCTCATGATTTTAATAATTTATTATCTGTCATTGGCGGTAACGCCGAAATTGCATTGGAAAATATGCAGCCAAACAGCATTGGTCTTGATGAACTGAAAGAAATAAAAATCGCTGCTGACCGCGCGGCAAATCTAACACGGCAACTTCTTACTTTTTCACGGCGTCAAATTATAAAACCGCAAATAATCAATTTGAATGCGGTTCTCGTTGAAATGAATAAAATGCATGAACGGCTTATAGGTGAAGACATTGAGCTTGTATTGATTCCAGGTGAAAAACTCTGGCATGTCAAGGTTGATATGGGGCAGATAGAACAATTAATAAGTAATCTCGTTGTAAATGCACGGGATGCAATGCCGGTCGGTGGAAAACTGATAATTGAAACAAAAAATGTTAAAGTAGATTCCGGATATTTTCAAAAACCTTTTGAATTTGTTTCCGGAAGATATGTTATGATATCCGTTACCGATACCGGTATCGGGATGGCTGATGAACTGAAATCACACATCTTTGAACCGTTTTTTACAACAAAAGAGAAAGGCAGAGGAACAGGCCTCGGGCTTGCGACATGTTATGGAATTATCAAGCAGAATAACGGTCACATTTGGGTTTACAGTGAGCCTGGAAAAGGAACAACTTTCAAAGTCTATTTTCCTAAAGCAAAAGGAGTAACATCTTTTGTTTTGGAAGAAAAAAAGTTGAGTGAATCACCGCGAGGCACTGAAACGATCCTTGTTGTCGAGGATGAATCTTCACTCAGGGTTATGATACATAAAGTGCTGTCCGACAAAGGATATACCATTTTACAGGCTGAAAATGGTGAAGCGGCATTGAAAATTGTACAGCAACAAATAGCTCAACCTATTGATTTACTTCTTACCGACGTCGTTATGCCACGTATGGGTGGTAAAGAACTGTCAGACATCATGTTACAAAATTTTGAAAATCTCAAGGTAATTTATATATCCGGATACACCGATGACGCAATCGTGCGAAACAGTATTTTAAAAGAAGGAGTCAACTTTCTGCAAAAACCTTTTTCTCCCGGTATGCTGGTTGAGAAAGTGAGAGAGGTATTGGATGAATAATGATACGCTAAGAAATTCTTATATGTAAAATTCAATTGCGGCGATCAATAAAATCAATTAATATGTAAAAAAAACTTGACAAAATGGCTCTACTGTAGTAAATTTACTTTCATAAATAAATTTTATACCGGAGGTAGTTTTATGTCTAGCCTGAAATTTGGTCGTGTGCAAATGAGAATTATGCGTGTTCTCTGGGAAAAAGGACGTGTCAATGCGCGCGAAATCACCGATGATCTGAACAGGATCGAGCCGATTGCTCACAGCACTGTTCAAACTCTTTTACGTAAATTGGAGCAGAAAGGGGCCGTTGATCACAGTATTGACAATCGAACCTTTATATTTTTCCCACTGGTAAAAGAAGAAAATGTGACCAAGAGTGCATTGAGAGAATTTATTGATCGCATTTTTGCAGGTTCGCCCCAGGGACTGGTTTCGTATTTGATCAAAAACGAAAGTTTTTCCCCGGAGGATATGAAACAAATCCGTGACCTCATTAGTGAGAAGGATTGACGACCATGTTGGACGCACCACTGGTTACCCATTTATTTTATTTTTTTGAAGGTATCATTATCATTGGTGCCAACCTCATGGTGCAGTCCACTCTCATTATTACGGTTGGATTGTTCCTTGCGTACGCCCTGAAAAAAAAGGGGGCAGTAGTTCAATCACTGATTCTTCGTATTTTTCTTATTGCTGTTCTTCTCTGCCCCCTCGTATCATTTTTATTTGATGCTAAAGGAATTAATACATTAAGGGTAATTATTCCCCGCCCCTCGCTGAACCGGTCAAAACCGGCAGGATTGGTTCCCGCAGGTGACAAAACAGCCTTGACTGCGAAATTATCATCGGAACAAAAAACATCCGAATATTCGAATGATTTGGCTTTAATAGGGAATGAAACATTACAAAACACTTCAATCATATCTAATTTTCTGATCGAACGACACAAAATACAAGGTTTTTTACCGCTTATTTATGGGAAAAGAATCCTTATTTACGGATTATCGCTATTCTGGGTTATATGTTCGGTGATATTGTTGTTCAAACTGATGTTTTATTATCTGCGTATTCTTTATGTTCGGAATACTGCGGATGATGCAGAAATCGAAACCTTGAATGAAAGCAAAAAAGTCGCTCGCGAGATGGGTGTGGCTATTCCTTTAATTCTGCAGAGTCATCTGGTAAAAAGCCCCTTTTTAACAGGTCTTTTAAAGCCTGCGGTTCTATTACCCGAAGAATTCAAATCAACGAAAGAAATACTGATACATGAATTTGCACATTTAATTCGCGGTGATTGTTTGTGGAATCTTTTAAGCCAGATCGGAATCGCGCTGATGCCTCTTCAACCTCTGATGAGGGTGCTCTGTAATAAAATTGAAGACACAAGCGATTATGTTTGTGATGATTATGTGGTAAAACACAGCAATAATTCACTGGCATACGCAAAACAGCTTGCAAATCTTGCCCAAAGTTTTCACCCTGCAGTATCGGAAGCTGTAACCGGTGTCGGAATAGTTCCGTATAAATCGACGCTTCGCCATCGAATTGAACGTTTACTTGAGGAGTCGAGATCCATTATAGTTTCTGCACAGAAAAAAGTTGTTGTGTACGTCCTTTTGTTGTGTATGATCGCTACCTTTTTAACCGGATTTATCGGTTTCAGAAGAGAAAAAGTATCTGCTGAAATACTAATCGATACAGTGCCTTGGACAAAAAAAGATACCGGGAATTTAAGATTAAATGAAATTTCCAATGCAAACGTGAGAAATATTCCTGTGACAGATACAAAACATTCCACAACTCCTCAAGCCAGGCATTATGTGGAAGCTGGAACCACTAACAACTCTTTACAGAGATCCGATACTAACGAAATAAATACAATACCGGTAATATCAGGTGAGAAGAATGAACCGGCAGTACATAAACCGCCGCATTCTGTTTCACAGGCTGCGCTTGCTGTCAAATCCCCATATGTCCTTTCAAAAGCCGAACATCAACAAAAAGTGGTGCGAAGTGATAATCCGGAAAGTAACTTCCATGAATATGCTATGGCAATAACCGACAGTAATTCCGAAACGAATATTACAAATTCACCGGCGATGGAACCGGATTTAACCAGCGAATTATCTGATTGTGATGCATGTATTCTTGAAGGAAACAAGCTATTGATATCAGGTGAATATGCTCAGGCAGAAAAGGTCTTTCTCAAAGCGCTGAGTTTCAAACCGAAAGATCCCGATATACATAATTATCTGGGAAAAGTATATTTTGGGAAAAGAGAATATACAATGGCGATTTTGTTCTTTAAAAAAGCTGCAGATATAAGAGATAATTTTGCTGAAGCATATTATAATCTTGGTGATGTCTTTTTCGAAAAAGGTAATCTGGAAGAATCGATGAAATATTATAAACTTGCTATTAAAATTAATCCGGGATTTTCTAAAAGGAAAAGGCCGATTTATTTGGGATCTACTGTTCGGAGAGTATATAACTGAAATACAGCACATGTATGTTTTTTACAAAAGCACCCTGAAAATTGGGTGCTTTTTTTTAGATGATTCCAATCCTTGATTTTACATAAAAAATACTGTAGATTTCAACATGATTCGGATTTTCAACATGATATCTTACCCCGGGAGTTAACGCATGAATAAGTTACAATCCGGAATTTTACTGATAGCTCTCATTGTTTTCTGTTCCTGCGCTGCCACACAGCATGTTTCCGAAACACCCAAAAGTGTTACGGCTTTTTCATACGCGCCCGATGAAATACTTCCTGTGGACAGGAATATTACAATCGGAAAACTCGATAACGATTTTACGTATTACATCAGAGAAAACCATAAACCCGAAAACCGTATGGAATTACGGCTGGTAATTAAAGCCGGATCGGTACTTGAGGATGACGATCAACAGGGGCTTGCACATTTTACCGAACATATGGCATTTAACGGTACAAAGAATTTTAAAAAATATGAACTGGTAAATTATCTGGAATCGATCGGTATGCGTTTCGGTCCCGACCTCAATGCTTACACAGGTTTTGACGAGACGGTCTACATGCTTCAGGTTCCTGCGGACAGTGTGCATATAGTTGAAACGGCGTTTCAGATTCTGGAGGAATGGGCGCATAATATCGCATTTGAGGATGAGGAAATCGATAAGGAACGTGGTGTTATATTAGAGGAGTGGCGATCGGGAAGAGGTGCACAGGCGCGGATGCGTGATAAACAGTATCCCGTACTGTTCAAGGATTCACGGTATGCCGAACGGCTGCCTATCGGTAAAATGAATGTAGTTGAAAATTTCTCATACGATTCGCTGCGCCGTTTTTACCGGGACTGGTACCGTCCCGATCTCATGGCAGTCATCGCTGTTGGTGATTTTGATGGAAAGTGGATAGAAAAGCTGATAAAAAAACATTTTTCACGTTTATCGTCGGTTAAAAATCTTCGCGAACGTATCGAATATGAAATACCGGACCACGATAAAACACTTTTTGCCATTGCCACCGATCCCGAGGCTACCTACAACAGTGTCAGTATTTACTATAAACATAATGTCATTCCTGAAAACACTGTCGGCGATTATCGCACTAATTTGGTCGAAGCACTCTATAACGGTATGCTCAATCAAAGGCTTTTTGAACTGACGAAAGAATCGGATCCTCCGTTTCTTCAGAGTACATCGGCAAAAGGAAGAATCGTGCGTTCCAAGGAAGTATATTACCTTGCCACATCCGTGAAAGAGAATGGTATTCCCCGAGGACTTGAAGCGCTAATGACCGAAGCGGCCAGGGTCAGAAAATATGGTTTTACACCGACAGAACTTGAACGGCAGAAACAGGAAATGCTCCGGTTTATTGAGCAGATTCACAAAGAACGGGACAAAACCGAATCTTCGGCATATGTCTCCGAATATGCCCGTAACTTTCTGACTGGCGAACCTCTTCCCGGTATCGAATATGAATATGAAATTTATAAACGGTATATTCCCGGTATCAGCCTTGGGGAAGTCAACGATATTGCCAATGAATGGATCACCGATCACAACAGGGTGATTTTGGTCAATGCTCCTGAAAAATCCGGTGTCAGTGTACCGACCGAGGAGGATATACTGGCGATTATGGATTCTGTAAGCAACAAAGATATCGAGCCGTATGTCGATTCGGTTTCGGATCAACCGCTTGTTGATACTACCCCGGCGCCGGCCGCTATTGTCAGCGAACATAACATCGAAGAAATCGGTGTTACGGAATGGCGACTGTCCAATGGAATCCGTGTTGTTTTAAAGCCGACTGATTTTAAAAATGACGAAATTCTTTTTACGGCGTTCAGTCCCGGCGGATATTCGCTGGTATCCGATGAAAAATATATAGCTGCAGCAACTGCGTCAACTGTCATTGACGAAGGCGGAGCCGGGATGTTTAACCTTATTGAACTGACCAAGATGCTTTCCGGTAAGGTTGTTAGTGTTTCACCATGGATAAATGAACTTGACGAGGGTATTTCCGGCAGCGTATCACCGCAGGACATGGAAACCATGTTTCAGTTGATATACCTTTATTTCACATCACCCCGTATGGACAGCACGGCTTTTGCCTCACTCAAGTCACGGATGAAAGGGTATATCGAAAATCGCAGCGCCTCTCCGGAGACAGCTTTCAGCGACACCGTTTCGGTTACTATGGCTCAATATCATTACAGAGCCCGCCCCTGGACTTTGGAACTGCTTGAGGAAATGGATCTGAATACATCCTATTCGATATACCGTGAACGATTCAAAGATGCCGGTGATTTTACATTCTTCTTTGTCGGTAATTTCAGTATCGAAAATTTTCAACCGTTGGTGAAAACATATATTGGCGGTTTGCCATCCATTAACCGTACAGAAAACTGGAAAGATTCGAAAATTCATTATCCGAAGGGTGTTATAACAAAAGAGGTAAAGGCGGGAATTGAACCAAAAAGCATGGTTAATATAGACTTTACAGGGACATTCCAATGGAATTACCAGAACCGGTATGACATGACCGCAATGGTCGATGTACTCCGTATCAAATTACGGGAAAGCCTGAGAGAGGATTTGGGGGGTACATATGGTGTGAGCGTTTCCCATTCCATGTCACATTACCCTGATGAAGAGTACAGAATAACAATTTCGTTCGGTTGTGCTCCACAGAGAGTCGATGAGTTGACCTCGACGGTTTTTTCACAATTGGACAGCATTAAAACATTCGGAACAACATCAGATTATCTTGCCAAAGTCAAAGAAATGCACAAACGTCAAAGGGAGACCGATCTTCGGGAAAATTCATTCTGGTTGAGCGTATTGCGTTTCTACTATTATCACGATGAAAATCCGACGACACTGTTTGAGTTCGATGAGAAGGTCGAAAATCTGTCACTCGATATTATCCGTGAAACAGCTAATAAATATTTCGATATGAAAAACTATGTGAAAGTGGTTTTATATCCCATGAAATAAGTAATACGAAAAAGGGATAGCATCATGACCGCATCATGATTTATAAGTGATATTGTCACTATCGGGTAAAACAAACCGCTGAATTTTTATTGAAATTTCATATACCCTTGGAAAATTTTTATCGTTTTCCTCAGATTAATATACCCTTGAACGTTCATTGGATAAAAATAAAAAAGTTGATGTGTTCAAATGAAACAGCTTATACCCCTTGATCATATTGTGCATTATTTGCTGGATGTATTGGATGTTAAACCGGGGAAATTACCGGACCGTGTCGGAAATTCCTGGCGGCAATTATACCATCTGGCAAACAATTATAAAATATATTACTATCTGGCAGTCTGGTCTCTGGATTGCTGGGATGAACATATACCCGATGATCTGCAAACCTATATGAAAAAATCGATACATGCCAACAAGACTCGTAATATTCTTTTTGTAGTACAGATAGAAAGACTTGCACAACTATTCAGAGAGGCTGAAATTCCTATTATGTTTATTAAGGGAGCAGCCTGTCTGTTGCGGGGGATATATCCTATTGAAACAAGATATTTAACCGATCTCGATGTCATTATTCCCAAACAATACATAAAGCAATCACGTGATTTGCTTGAAGTGGCAGGATATTTACCTGAAAAAAACAGTAATGTCCCACCACACCATCACCATATTGTTCCGTATTCACATCCGGAGCATATTGGGGTAATAGAAATTCACATCGAACCGTATGACCGCAGTATTCACGATGCGGATGTAATGCCTGATATATGGAACGATGCGGATATAATTACGTTACAGGGAGAACAAATCAAAGTACCCTCAATTAACGATCACATTTGGATTCTCATACGAACGAGCGGTTCCGGAAGAATGTTTTTACCAAGGCTTGCCGAAACATTGGAGATGTCGCTTTTCATTAATAACAACTATCCAATCGACTACAGTATCATGAAAGAAAGAGCCGAAAGAGATGAAATGCCGAATATCTTTGGAGGTATGGCATACTCATGTTCACGATATTTTGGGATCGAATTTGCTATTCCGGGAAATGACTTTTTTTTCAGGCGTTGGGAGAATTGGAGTTTACAATTACAGCGGAAATTACTTGGTAATGTGAGTTTTCTTGCATCACGTAAAAGATTCGGGTCCTTAACATTTTTAACACATCCCGGAATTTCATCTAAGTATCGGTTATTGAAATGGTTTATACATTATGAATTTTTTGATGATTACCCGCATCCGGGATTATTAAGAAACTTTTTCCCATTGATCAAATTGTGGAGAATCAGCAAAAATGTTGTAACATATATGTTATTTTTTATTGAATACTGGTTGTTTCGGATATTCAAAGAGTTTTAAAAAAGGCTGTCATATTATGACAGCCTTTTAAGCGAATAAAATGGTGAATATTATCTAAGGAACATTACTTTTCCCTGATTAAAATAATTTCCTGCACTGAGTTGATAAAGATAAACGCCGCTTCCGACATGAATTCCTTTCGAATTTCTGGCATTCCACACAGTTTTATGTACTCCGGCATTCATATAACCATCCTGTAACACTGTAACCTTTCGCCCGAGGCTGTCATAAATAACCAGTTTTACATATGATGCTTCCGGAAGTTCATATTGTATCGATGTCATTGGATTGAAAGGATTTGGAAACGGTGTGCTGACCTTGAATTCGGAAGGTTTTTCATCAACAGCCGTTATAATACTTGCGGCAATTTTTTCGCTTTCACCGTAATCCGCAACAGCGCCGACCCAGTAATAATATTGTTCACCGCGCACCGGGAAAAATTCATCCAGATAATACGTTGTTCCTCTCGCCACCGATGCAATAAGAATGGTTGTGGTTTTCTCAGTTTCAATAAATTCATCCACTGATCCAAAAGATCCTATGGCAACCGGTTCTGTAGGTGTGGGATTTTTTGAGCGATAGATATTATATTGTATTATTGAGTCATCATCTGCGGAAAGACTCCAGGTAATTTCCAGTTTGTTGCCTTGATCGTCCGGTACATCATTGAGCACAACATTTGATGGCGGCGCGGGTGCGGTTACTTTGAATATGTATACACCGTTTGTGCCGGCAGCAACATAAACATAATCCCCTTCAACGGCAACACCACGAGCGCCTCCGATTTCAAAAGAATCCGCCATATAAGGATTTTCAGGATTGCTTACATTCACAATGTACAGATCATCCGCTGCAAGATATGCATACAAACCGTTTTTAACTACGTCATAAATGGGAACTTGAGGATCATAAAATCCTATTTCTTTTGGAGTACCTGGTGCAACCCAGTCAATAATCCGCATTCCTGCATCTTCGGTTGCGACATAGGCATAAGGATAGTCAGATGTAACATTTATTGCATTGCCTGTGAGTTTTAAAGAACCTGACACTATTGGAGTGGTGCTTGAATAAACATCCAACACGCTTAGACCGTTATCACCAGCAGCAAGAATTACATAATCACGATCATATGCAATACCTTGTACCTGTGTTATTGTTTTTAAACCACCTGTTGCCGTTGGGAATGACGGATTAGTCGATACATCAATAACAACCATACCATTGTTTCCGGCGGCAGAATAAACATACCCATTACCAACTGACAAATTCCATGATTCATAAAGTGAATAATTTCCGGATTTTATAGGATTTGTTGGATCGCTAATATCAATACCTTGAACTCCGGTACCAAGATTTAAGCTGGATACAAAAGCGTATGGTGTTCCAGACATCAATTCAACATCATTAACCAATGGAATAGCAACCTGGCCAATTTGAACCGGACTTACAGGATTGTTTACATTGAATATTCTAAGACCATATGTGCTATCAGTTACATACATTATTTTATTGCTGACACTTACTGAAGTTAGATTACCATAAGCATTGAAATTACCGATAGGGAACGGTGCAGTTTTTGTTTCAATATTTAATACCAGTAACCCATTGCTGCCATTGGCTATATAAGCACGATTACCGTTGATAGCAACATCATATGCAATAATATCTACATTTATACCCGAACCTACCGCTTCAGTTATGGTTTTTATATCTTGAGGTGACCTGATGTTTGTCGCATTATATATTATTAATCCATTGGTAAGTTCAGCAGCGAATACATAACCATTGTTTACCGCAATTTTATTTGTTGCTGAAAGTCCGGCTGACCCTTTCTGTTCAATATATGAAGGATTACTAATATCGAAAGTTCGCATACCATTAGATAAAACATAAGCATTTTGGCTGTATACCCTGATTGCTGTGGCTCCGTTATTTATCTGGTAGAAACCTGCTTCAACAGGATTTGTTGGATTAGTCACATTTAAAGATCGAACACCTTTTTGTGCTGCTGCTTCGGCAATAAACAGATAATTCTTATTATTATCACCAATAGCGACACTGACCGGGTCGCCATTGCTCTGATATTCCGCTGCAATATATGGATTTGCAACATTAGCGATATTCACTATACGAATGCCTGCTGCGCGGTCTGCCACATAGGCATACATTCCCCATACAGTTACATCGACCGCATCATGTGTATCCACATGCCCGATAACGACTGGTTTTGTGAAATCAAAAAAATCAACGATGTATAGACCATTGGGGCCGCATGTAACGAATGCAAATCTACCATCAATATAAATTTCGTTAATGTTTTCTGAGACTTCTACATGACCCATTTCTACAGGACTGGCTGGATTTGTAAAATCAACAAGACGAATATATTTACCGCTCGAGAAATATACATAATCGCCCACAGAGGCAACAGCCTTACATTCTCCTACAGGCCACGATCCAACAAGTTCAAGTTTGAATTCAGCCGTATTACCTGTATTCGGAAGAATAAGAAGTGATAAAACCGCGATGGTTAATAGTGCGCTTTTGCAGATGTTCATACTTATACTCCTTTCGGTGTAAGTTTCAGGAATATGTTTGAAATTTCAATTACATAAATGATATAATAAAAAAGATCACATCATATAATAATAATAAAAAAAGAATCAAAAAGTAACATTAATCACAAAATATTTTTTATTTTATTATACGCAGGGTATTATTAATGCTTATTTGATGCAAAAAAATTAATCTAATCTTTTACAGTTATTTGAACAATTTGGCAATAAATTGACATAAATTATTGTTTTTATTAGACGTGATTTTAAGAGTCACCAAAAAATAGTGCCACAGAAATAGCATATATTTTCGGAAATGCGTGACGATTGATAAAAACAGCACTTATATCGATCAGGAGAAGGTTCAGTCCGAATCCCCCTTTGACGGCAAATGGGTACTGCAAAC
>JAFGMP010000075.1 GCA_016927495.1 Candidatus Latescibacterota bacterium
ATGTGGAGAAAATCTGGTCCTCGAGATAGCCGTCGAGAAGATCGACACGCTGTACCAGTTCATAAAGTTTACGGGCTTCCGCAGCGTTTCTGCCCAAAGGTTTTTCGCAGCATACACCGATAAGTTCACCCTTGCCCGATTCGATAACGTCGACTATTTCTTCCATGATTTCGATACGGGTGAAATTCGGTGCGCATATCCATAATGCATCTATCGAGGGATCGGCAGCCATCTCGGAGACGGACTTGAACACCTTCGCATCGCCGACATCGAGCTTTTTACAGAGTCCGGCCGCTTTTTCGGATAGTTCGGTTTTTTTGTCCGTTATTCCCAAAATATCCGCATTACGGACACCTTCCCATGAACGAATGTGAAAATTGCCGATAAAACCGGCGCCGATCATGCCAACTCCCAAACGTTTCTTAGCCATTTGTTTCCTCGCTTCCTCTTTTGTTTCTCATAAAGTTTGTTGCCGATTAAGCGTTTTTAAATATTTTATTAGGATGTTTCATCATTATTTTATTTACCACATTTCGGACAGAACATGATATTCTTACCCTTTTAACTTAGCTTTCTATTTTCCGGGATTCCTTAAAAAGAAACAGGAATGAAATTGCACACACAACGGTCAATGTAACCGGAACGAGAAACACACCTGTCCAGTTTGTTATACCATCGGCAGAAGTAAAATGAGACTTTGTCCATCCCGCAAACAAGCTGCCGACATAATTGCCCAGACCGAGAACAACTACCGTCATAAGGCTTTGCGCTGAATTACGGATATCTTTCGGCGCTACGGAATCGACATAGATAAACGCCACGGTGAAAAAGAACACGTAACAGAATCCATGAAGGGCCAATGATGCCACAACAAGCCATGCGGGACCACCGATGGCGAAGATAATGTAACGAATCGGCCATGCAAGTATACCGATAATCATCGTCTTTCTGATACCGTATTTCGGCAAAACTATGGGAAGCAATACCGCCATGACAAGAATCTCGGCAACCTGCGCTATAACCATAACACCGGCCACAGTCGTTCCGGGAATACCGATTTTATCAGACATCAGAAATGGAGCGGTTAAAATGTAATAGAACATCAATTCTGTTGAAACGACAAATGCTATCAGGGTAAAAATAACAAAGTTTTTGTCCTTGAGCATTTTGATTGCAGCGATGAAAGCCCATGGATTTGCACCCTCTTTTTGTGGAGGAGTATGGGGAAGCGTAAATGAATGAAAACCCATGATGATCGACAGAATGCCGCCCAATATCAGTGTATCGCCCTGCACGGCAAGC
Organism: Candidatus Latescibacterota bacterium; assembly: GCA_016927495.1. Taxonomy (GTDB): domain Bacteria; phylum Latescibacterota; class Latescibacteria; order Latescibacterales; family Latescibacteraceae; genus JAFGMP01. The sequence goes on from JAFGMP010000075.1 coordinate 1,303, forward strand.
GCTCCTGAGGATTGACCGACAAGCCTCCAGGCAGAAAGCCCCAGCCCGGCAGCAATCCAGCCAAGTGTTCCGCCAACTCTGATTTTTCCGAAATCTTTCTCAGAATTCTCAAGATTAATAAATGCTATCGAATTAGTCAGGGCAAGAGTGGGAGCATATAAAAGACAGTACAGCAGCATCAGCCACATCATAGCGGTATAATCGGTTATCCTGGCGATATATATTAACAATACTCCGCCAGTCAGTTGGAAAAAAGCAATAACCCTTTCCGTCGAAAAATAACGATCGGCAAGCTGTCCTCCGATGAACGGTGCAATGATTGTCGCAAGAGGAAGCAGGCTGTAAATCACTCCAACCTGCATTCCGGAAAAACCGAGGTCGTTCAATAAATATGCCGATAAAACAGGACTCCATGCTCCCCAGATTGCATACTGCAGAAACATCATTATCCCGAGGCGGACTTTTGCGCTCACATTCCCCCCTTTTGATTAAATATAACTTTACGATATTTTGTATTAATTTTTTTTGATCAATTGCCTCAACTATTTCTGAAAGCCAACTTTGTTTCTTCAATCGATTTCTGAACCTCTTCATCGGTCCAGTTTGTCGGAGGTACAATGTTTTTAATCACTTTATTCTCATGATCCCATTCGACTTTTCTGCCGATCTTATAGGAAAGTGTTCCCATATGGGCGGTTACTGCTTCCTCGAAACCCCGGTCGATATTGCAGCTTGTATCTCCGCCGGTGCGAATAGCGTCAAGCCATTCTTTAACGTGAAGGTGTGTGGTGTCAACCCGTTTGCCGTCACGGTATGTATAGAGAAGGCCTCGTCCTGCAAAGTATTTTTCTGTCGCAGTTGTAACCGCATCAAATCCTTTCGATCCGGGGCTGTATGAAAACATCGGATATTCGGGATCGATGATACCCTTTTCAATTTTATCCTTGAACCTTAGAGAATCTTTGTCCGCACTCACCGATAATGCGCTTGCGTGAAGCTGTCCGAACGACATGGTTGCATCGCTGCCCATAAAAAGTTTCCCTCTGGTAGCATTGCTTGCCAGTGTCGCCGAATAAAGGAGCGTGAGATCTCTGTCCGTGAATTCATAGGTGGCATTGTACACATCGGGGACTTCACGGCCGTCTTTGTAATAATATACACCGCCTGTTGCAACTGCACTGTTGGGAATACCGAGTTCAAGAATCATATTGACCGCATCAAATTCGTGAGTAAGAAGATCGCCGGAAAGACCTGACCCGTAATCATACCACAATCTCCATCTGAAGAATCGTTCCATATTTGGCGGCCTGCGCTTGGTTTTACCATAAAACTGTCGCCAATCGATGTTCATCGGTGTTGCTTCCGGGTGAATCGGATAAATCCATGCGCCGTTGGGATCGTTACGGTTTGTGGTAAGTGAAACAAGGCTGATTTTTCCGAGTACGTTCTGTTTGACAACCTCTCTCGCCATCATATAGGCGTCGGTCTGACGGCTCTGATGGCCAAGCTGGAACTTGATGCCGCTTTTCTTGACTTCATCAACTACTTCATATATTTCAGGTATGGTCAGACACAGGGGTTTTTCAAGATAAATGTGCTTTCCGGCACGAGCGGCATCAATAGCCATCTGCGCATGCCAGTGTTCCGGTGTGGCAACAAGAATTGCATCGATGTCATCACTCTCAAGCATATCCTTGTAACTGCGATAAATTTTAGCGCCATTATTCTCTTTTCCTTTGTTGTTACCTTTCTGAACCGCAACAAGGGCTTCTTCGGCCCTGATTGAAAATGCATCGCACACACCATTGAAAACCACGTTCAGGTCGTCCTGAGCATAAAAGTCATCGAGACGAGGATCATTCTTATTATCGAGCTTTGCCTGCTTCATGTTTTCAATCCATGAAGGATGGGCAAAGCCTGCCGCACGCATAAGATATTCTCCACGGCTGCCGTAACCTACAAAGCCAAGCCGTAAGGTTTCACCTGATGTCTTAAGGGATTTCGAAGGCAAAATCGACGGCGCTTCACCGCTCAATCCGAGATCGGCAAGCAACTGTTCGCTTTTCGCCTTCTCCATTTCAACCAGATGCCATTTTTTATACAGTTTCTGGAAAAAAATGCCTAAAACAGGTAGTGTCGCCAGCCCCATCAGAACATCACGTCTGTTAAAAAACTTACCATTACCTGTTTGAGGTAAATCCTGTTCAATGTTATTATTAACTTCCTGATTCATAAGTATCACCTCCGTAAACGGATTTAATTCAATTGTAATTATTTATTTTTTGAGGGAAAAATCAACCTGTCCATACCTAAAACATGGCTTGTCGGAAACATTATTACAATAACCAATGCCCAGGCTTCGATCAGGTTTTTATTTACGATCATATAGCTGCCCTCCATGGGAACCGAATACGTATAGCCTATGAAAGGAGGAGTAGCAAAATAGTAAAGGAGCAAAAGGAGAATTGCGGCAAAGCTGGCAGTTCTGGTCAAAGCTCCAAGCATTAAACCTAAACCGATAGCGATCAATCCAAGTTTGTTCGATATGTTAACAAAAGTCAGTATAGTCGGATTCATAGCCATTGCATTAAAGATACCGGAGAATATTCCTTTTGAATCCAGAAGAAATGAGGCTGCCGACCAGTTGGGATTAAAAACCTTGGCGAAACCTTCGTATAAAAAATGCCAGCCTATCAGAAGCCGTAAAATAACAAGCGATGTAAACTGCAATGTACTGAATGAATTTTTTTTCTGTTGGACGGTACCGGATACATTCTCCATGTAATAGCGCCTTTCATGTTAAAAATAAAAAAACAATAAATGATTCCTGATTAATCTTATTAAATGAAAATTAAACGGTTTATTCTCTTATTATAAATATGCAATAATCCAATAGGAATATTCGGGGCATAATAAGCCATATATCCAAGATAATCAATATAACAAAATAATTCTCTTTAACGGTAGGTTTTTTTAAAAATCCTTTATCTTTAACGGTACAATTTTGACC
>JAFGMP010000076.1 GCA_016927495.1 Candidatus Latescibacterota bacterium
ATTTATCTTTGCGTTTGTTACCTGTTCGACATATTTCGTGCAACAGGCCATATCAATTCCCCAGGACACAATCCCTCCCGAATTCACATGGGTATCTCCGGTTCAATATTCAATTCAAACAACAAACAATGTACGCTTATGCATTGAAGCCAATGATAATAAAGGCGGTTCAGGTATAAAAAAAGTAATTTTTTATGCATCATATGTCGATGAAAAAGACCGTCCAATTGACCAAAAAATTGGTGAAGTATCGGATTTTCCATTTGAACTGACGTGGAATTGTTCACACATACAGGATCAGAGTCAGGAAAACATGCAGGTATATTGTGAAGTTATCGATAATGCCGGCAATGTATCAGGAATACCGAAGGATACGGACAATTCATTGGTTCATTTCGTGCTGGACAGAAATCCTATTTTAAACAGTGCGAAATTACTGTCATATCGACAGAAAAATACCATTAATTTAGATGGAAATTTACATGAGTGGGCGCCAAAGGACAGTGTAATATTTTCCAATAACGACAATACCATCATTGCCTATTCATCCTGGGACAAAAAACAAATCTATTTTGGCATCAGGGTAAAGGACAGAAGTATCATTAATCAATACTATTCCGGAAAAGAAGAAAACGAAATATTTCACGAGGATATTATCGAAATATATATCGATGTCGATCATGATCATTACCCCATTCGCAATCTTCCCGACAGAACATTTCTCATATCGCCGTCAGGTGCTATGTACCAGCGAATTGTATCATTTGACGGAACAAATCTTAACGCATGGAAAGAGTTTGAAATAAATACGGAAATACATATACAGGGCACATTGAATAATGAACACGATGAAGATTCTTATTATATTATCGAATTGGCTATTCCGTGGGAGTATCTTGGCATTCAGGTTTCAAAAACATCCTCGATAGGTCTGGGATTATGGAATTGCGATAAGGATTACCTGGATGGTGATTATTATTATGCAGGCTGGACAACGCGTATCGGTAACCAGGAAAATCCGAGTGAATGGGGTGATGTAGTATTTATATCCGAAAACAATATAACTGATTATGCAATCATTTTGTTCTGTATGGGTTTAGGATTCTGTGCGGTAATTTTATCAGTCCACGTAATTCATACCAAACGACACAACCATAAAAATGTCATAATCGAAAAAGCATGCATAGTTAATGCAAAAAACTATATAGATGAGCATTATGCGAATGAAAACTTATCTCGTGAAGAGGTGGCAAGGTTTGTCGGTTTGACACCACCTTATTTTGGCAACCTTTTTAAAGAAGAGACGGGTGTAAATTTTACGGAATACCTTTTATCGGTAAAAATCGACAAAGCAAAATATCTCCTATTGAATTCTGATAAAAATATCTCTGAAATTGCTTTTCAGGTCGGATTCTGCAGTCCATCGTACTTTGGCTCGGTATTCAAGAAAAAAGAAAATATTTCACCTAAAGAATTCCGCAAAAAAAATAATGGAAAATATTAAAAATCATCCCATATTTACAGAAAATATTCCCAAATTTACAGAATGCAATCTCTCTTTTATTGTCAAATTGATTTCTTGCACATAACTTGTTATCGGATATTTCAAAATGGCAATTTTAAGAGATTAAAGCTTTTGGTCATTAGTTTATACTATTAAAATTCTGATATCGCAGGAGGTGGTGCGTATGAATTAAAGATTGAACAAAGTTGTTTATATTGTTGACATTAATATTTTTCAGGGGGGGATATATATTATGAAACATATGTTATATGCTGTAATTATTCTGTCGATTGTAGCGACAGGCGCTTATGCAGCAAATTTTATCCCGAACACAATGAAACTTTCCGCACCAAATGCGGTCAAATATGATTTTGATGGATCAACACTTGAAATTCCCGTTACGGTTACCGGTACACCTGCCATGGTGGTTTTCGTTTTATTTACCAAAGATAAAGCAAGTGAAATCATCAATATCCAAAACGGCTTTCTCGGCTGGCACTATGTAAACAAAATTGATACCTGCATTTATTATTCAAGCGGACGCAGCCTTGACATAGGCGGAAACACGATATACTGGGAGGGCAATGACCAAGATGGGAAGCAGGTCCCATCGGGTGAGTATACCTACTATATCTGGGGATATGATCATGTTAATCAGCGTGTCAAGGTAATGGAGGGAGACATACCTCAATTTGATTCCGGAATCGTTGAAAACGACACAAATGGTAATCCCCTTTCAAATCCGATTTACTATGCTAATTGGTGGAGATGGACACTGGGTAATGATCCTGAGGATGAAGGCCTGCGTGAAACGACGAATGTCACAGCACCCGGAGGATTTAGTACAAAAAATCACAGTCATGTCGACCCGTTCGACCACAATTATCTTTATGCCCCCATGCATAATAAGGATGCAATGACCGGAGCTATTTTCAAGTATCAATGGGTACCAAATGGTGATGCGGTATTACAGAACGACTGGGGTGAAGATGGCGCTGTAACATGGTCTCAACCGGATTTCTATCATATGAGTGCAACCGGGGATAACAACTATATCTATGTGACCTCCAATACATATAAAGAAGCCGACGTTATAAATGATTTCAGGGTTGTGGATTATGATGGATTTCTTGACAGTGTAATCGACTATTCGTATTTCTGGGGTGACCTCGATGACCTGGCAGCAGGTGGACAGGCGAATGGCGGTCCTGATCTGATGTATCAGCGTGGTGATATAATATACCTCGGCTGCCACTGCTCTTCCATCCATCAGGCAGTGAATCCTGCAAGGGGAATCGAAGACTCTGACGATTTCGTTGTTTATCTTAACCAGAATGGTGATTACATACTCGATTACAACTTCTCGGAAGACTCGGACAGGCCATGGGTAAATAATGACTTCAATGCAGGAGTTGAATCATACAGTTACATTGCCGATACCAATATGTTTGGCATGGAATGTATCTATGACTTAGGAGCTGTTTCATTTGGTTTACTTGCTCCGGACGGCACCGGTATCTATCATTTCGCTTTTGCCGGTGAGACTGCTAACGGAAAGTATGGTTTCGACATTTGTGACAACGGCTCGGTTTTTGATGGCTTATATTCGACAAAAGGCGAAAAACAGGAAACAGGATGGGAAGGCGCGGTATCAAATAACACATGGTATTCCGGACAGGATTCTATCACAGGAATTCTAACCAGCCAACCGCTTGCCGTTGATGAGAATGAACCGTCGGCATTCACGGTTGCTCAGAACTCACCTAATCCGTTCAATCCAACTACTACTATCAGTTTTTTAATCTCCGAACCGGGCATTGTGAGTATAGATGTCTATAATGTTGCCGGACAGAAGATCGATTCAATTGTAAACGGCTTCATGGAAAGAGGAAATCATTCTGTGAACTGGAATGCAGCGGATTTTTCAGCAGGCGTCTATTTCTATACGGTTAAATCCGGCAATCTCAGCACAACTATGAAAATGACACTGTTGAAATAAGTAATACTTCTCCCTTTTCAAATTACGAAGTGAAAGACCCGATAGTCTCTTCTTATCGGGTCTTTCACTTGATTGAAAAAGAGGGTATACTGACAAAATATTTAAATTTTATTTGACAAGGAACATTTTTGCTGTTGATAAATAACTGAATGTTTCATACTATAATTCGTAATGAATTATTATTTTGATCATTTTAGGAAATTGTGGGGCATTGTAATTTTTTTATTGATAATCAATTATTCAACAACACTGATAACTCACATTTTTGTACTATTCAAGGAATAACTGAAATCTTATGCCTTTTAACACCTGGATTTTTTCGATCTTTTTCATCGTAACGTTGCTTGTGTATATTGCACTCAGACCTACAAAATTTTGGCTTTTGTGGCTGCTTTTAGCCTCTTACTTTTTTTACGGCTGGCTCAACCCGCTGTATCTCATTTTGATCGGTTATTCGACATTAGTCACGTTTATAAGCGGTATGATGATAGGCAATACGGAAAAACGAAAGCTCTGGCTGGGTATATGTATAACAAACAGTCTTCTTTTACTCGGTTTTTTCAAATATGCCGCTTTTGTCGCAGAGAATATCAACAGATTGTTCGAAGTTTTGAATGTTACGGCAAGCATTCCAAAACCCGGATTCCTTCTGCCGATAGGCATATCATTTTATACTTTTATCAGCATGGGATATATTATCGATGTTTACCGCGGGAAAATATCTGCAGAACGAAACATAGTCAAACTTGCTTCATTCATTTCATTTTTCCCGTATCTGCTTGCGGGTCCTATTGAACGTGCACAGAATATTCTCCCCCAGTTTAACACACCGCCAACAATAAATCGTGACAATATTACCGAAGGCTTTTCTCTGTTTATAGTGGGGCTTTTCAAAAAAATTGCGCTTGCAGATTTCCTCGCTCTGTATGTGAACAAAGTTTATGGTGACCCATCACAATTTCAAAGTCCTGCCCTGCTTCTTGCTACATATGCGTTTGCCTGGCAGATCTATTTCGATTTCAGCGGTTATACCGATATGGCAAGGGGAGTAGCGCGAATGATGGGATTCAAGCTTATGCTGAATTTCAACAATCCATACCTGTCAACAAGCCTTGGAGAGTTTTGGGGACGGTGGCATATCAGTTTGTCAACATGGTTCAAGGATTATCTTTATATTCCCCTGGGCGGAAACCGTCACGGTCATTTCAACACATACCGTAATATGATAATCACAATGCTGGTAGCCGGATTATGGCATGGTGCCGCATGGAATTTTGTGATATGGGGCGCTTTACATGCTTTGGGCCGCAGTATCACCAGAGACCTTGAACGGACAAAAATATACAGCGAACGTGTTCCAAAAATTGCCAAACAGTTTTTGATTTTTCACATTGTATGCCTTTCATGGATATTCTTCCGGGCTGAGACATTCGGAAAAGCGATGACAGTGCTGAAAGGCATCTTTTCTTGCTCGCTTACTGATCCGAAATTCTCAATTACTGCTCTGTTATTCATGGGTTGTATTTTACTTTATCAATTCATTTACGAGTCGAATTTTCGTAGGATTCTTGAACTGTCTGCAGTAAAAGTAATCTTAATGCTATCAATGATACTTTATATGGTATTTTTCAGGACATCAGGTTATGAAATCTTCCTCTATTTCCGGTTCTAATTCCATGCTCCTTACAATGAAGGAGTGGATTTTTACAATTGTTCTTTTTGCAGTCATCAGTACAACTATTTATTATGGCTGGAACGCATGGGAATCATTCACCCCTGGCCCTGACCACCGCGAAACCTGCTGGGCTGAAAAACAAAGCGACTACTGGGCATATAATCGATGGATAAAGTATGCCCGTGAGCATTACAAGGTGCTGCTCATCGGTGACTCGGTAATATGGGGTCAGGAAGTCAGAAATAACGAAACCATAAGCCACTATATCAATGAATTTTACGGGCAGGATATTGTCGCTAACGTTGGAAATGATGGCCTCTTTATGGCTGGTATAAACGGATTGGTCAACCATTATGGGGAAAACCTGCATAATACTAATATTTTACTTCAACTCAGCCCCTTATGGATGTCCAGCTTACAGCGTGATCTTCGCGGAGCAAAAAAGTCGCAGTATCATCATCCGCGCCTTATACCCCAGTTATCGACGCGTATAACATACTACCATGATCTCAACACAAGACTCGGATATATTTTCGAACGTTATTTCAGGCTTTTCCCTTTTGTCAGGCATTTAATGGCAAATTATTACGACAATAAGAGCATTTCGGCATGGATGATCGATAATCCCTATCGTAACCCGTTTACGGCAATAACATTCCAATCTGCTCCGGTTATGGCAGAACCACAGGGAAAACAAACCAGCTGGGATGCAAAAGGTATAAAACTTACGGATGCATCGTTTGTATTACCATCCGAATCCGTTCAATGGGAATGTTACGTTGATGCTCTGAAAAAACTGAAGAAAATGAACTCGAAAGTATTCGTTCTCATTGGCCCTTACAATCATTACATGCTAACCCAGGAAAGCCAGCTTCGTCTTTTCTCCATGATTAAAATTCTCAAGAAAAACCTTGACGTTCTTGGTATTCCCTATTTCGATTCGTTTGAAATCAATCTTCCAAGTAAAACATTTGCAGATACATGTCATTTACTCAAAGAAGGACATATCATACTCACAAAAGAATTAGTGAGTGATGAAAAATTCCGTGAATGGTTAAAAGATATTGCAAAGTAATTCAACTTAATTTTATTGATATGTTTCTTTTTATCTTTGTTTATATTATATTATTTTGTATGGTTAACAGGATTTACTAATCAGAACAATATACCGAATAAAATTGAGTGTATTTATTTATAATATATTATAAATAAATAAGGGGAAACAATTATGACAAACAGAATTTTGGTTGTTGATGATGAACAAGCGATTCGTAAACTTCTGGATAAAGCATTCTCACAAAAAGGCTATAGTGTTTGTTTGGCGGAAAGCGCGGAGAAAGCGATTGAAATCCTGAAAGATGAAAATATTCAGGTAATGTTTCTCGATTTAAAACTTCCGGGAATGAATGGTATCGAACTCTGCCGTCAAATCAGAAAAGAAAATTCCATAGCCTGTATTTATGCTATGACCGGTTATGGTTCTTTATTCGAATTATCGGACTGCCGTGACGCAGGATTTGACGATTATTTTTTGAAACCTGTAGACCTTGAAATATTCATAAATACCGCAAAAGATGCCTTTGATAAACTTGAGCGCTGGAAGAAAAAAACACCTTAAAATAAAATTGCTGACAAAAATGAAATGGTATTGTCAACTGATTTTCGGTAACCTGTTATTCTGACAGCAATCAAAATAAGTGATAATTCCTATATAAAGCAACTCTAATCATCTGTCGAATGATGAACTCTTAATGATTGTACCACCTGCCTTTTTTATTTCAAAAAAGGCATTTTTTATATCTCCGGGAGAAAGATCGATTCCTCTGCAGCCATCCTCTATTACACAGGTTTTAAATCCTATTTTCAACGCATCAAACGCTGAGAACTTAACACAATAGTCGGTGGCAAGTCCCATTATATAAATATCGGACACATTCATGTTTTTTAAAAAATCACCCAACCCTGTTGACTTACGGTGGCCGTTATCGTAAAATCCGCTGTAACTGTCTATTGCCGGATCGGTGCCTTTTTTGAAAACATTTGTAATATGATCGGTATTTAAACCGGGAGCAAAGTCGGCTCCATATGTTTCTTCCACACAATGAACAGGCCACAGAACCTGATCGATACCATCCAGCATGATAAAATCACCTGGTTTCTTACCCGTATGATTTGCCGCAAAGCTTCCATGATTTGAGGGATGCCAGTCCTGTGTGGCAATTACAAGTTCAAAATGTTTCTGAATATTGTTTGCAATTGGAATTACCTCATCGCCACATGGTACCGGCAGAGCACCACCCGGTAAAAAATCGTTCTGTATGTCGACAAGAATCAGCGCTTCCATAGTTATACTCCTGTGAATTGTGAATAAATGATAATCATTGCGATACCATTATTTTACAATTCAATTAAAAACTGATATTTTAAAACCCTACAGCCTGACCGTCTTTTCTGTGATCGGAACCGGCGCAATAACCATTCTTCAATTTATATATTAACTGCGCACCACCGAATGAAGTTCCCCCAATTTGTATTTTATGGCCACGCGCGGTTAAATTATCCAGCACCGAAGCATCGATTCCCGGCTCGATTGCCACATTAAAATCCTGTAACACACGCCATCGTGGAGCATCGGATGCAGTTTGTGGGTTCTGGTTGTAATCGAAAATCCTGAATATCATCTGGGAATGCCCCTGAGGCTGCATCGGCCCGCCCATCACACCAAAACTCATTAGAGGATTGCCATTTTGAGTTACAAAACCGGGTATAATGGTATGATATGGCCGTTTTCTTCCCTCCACCTGATTCGGATGGCCTTTTTCAAGAGTGAAACCATAACCACGGTTTTGCATGGATATCCCGGTTCCCGGAATTACAATTCCCGATCCGAAACCCCCGAAATTAGATTGTATGTACGATACCATCATGCCGTCTTCATCAGCAGCAGTAAGGTAAACCGTACCACCTTTCGGGGGCATGCCATAGTTGGGATTCTTTGCGGTTTTTTTATCGATCAAAGCAGCGCGTTCGGCAAGGTAATCGGGATCGAGCAGAGCATGCATTTCTACATCCATAAACTTCGGGTCCGAGACATACCTGTGGGCATCTGCAAAAGCCAGTTTCATTGCTTCGATCTGTATATGAAGACTGTCGGCTGAATCCGGTGGATAATCCTGTACATTCAGATGTTTGATCATTCCAAGCATAATGAGGGCTGCTATCCCCTGCCCGTTCGGTGGTATCTCGTGAAGCGTTATTCCATGATAGTCCATCGAAAGTGGTTCAACCCAGTCCGGACGATGATTATCGAGGTCTTCAAGAGTCATCAATCCATCGGTAGCTTTTGCATATGCGACTATTTTTTCTGCCAGATCACCGCGGTAAAATGCCTCTCCCTTTGTCGCTGCGATCCTGCAGAGTGTTTGCGCCTGGTCTTTGAATACGAATTTTTCACCCGGTTTTGGGGCGTTACCTCCGGGCAGGAAAGCCCGTGCGAACTCAGGAAAATCCCGATATGTATTTTTTGCGCCGGCCCAGCCGTTCGCAGTTATTGGCGAGACGATATATCCGTTGCCCGCGTAATCAATTGCCGGCTCAAACAGGTCGTAAAACGGCAATTTCCCGAATTTTTCAGATAATGCCACCCATGCGGAAACGGCTCCGGGTACGGTAACCGTATTCCAGCCCAGGGGACTCATCTCCGCTTGTCCGTCAAACTTTTCCGGAGTCAGTGCAGCAGGCGATCTTCCCGAAGCATTGAGTCCATGCAATTTCGTACCATCCCATACTATGGAAAAAGCATCACTGCCGATGCCATTACTGGTAGGCTCAACAACCGTTAAAGCAATAGCGGTTGCAATAGCTGCATCGACGGCATTCCCGCCTTTTAACAACATCCTGAGTCCTGCCTGAGCGGCAAGGGGTTGTGATGTCGACACGATATTTTTCGCCAGTATCGGCATTCTCTGGGAAGGGTACGGAAAATCATAGGAAAAACCGGACATCTTTATCCTCGTTTCTTTGATTTTATATAATTGATAAGAGTGTACATATTATTTTGATACGTCCGTGTGCTGATACCTTTAAGTGTTCTTCGCGGAGTTTTGCATGGATCATAATAATATGGGATGGTAATGTCTGTGATCCAGGCGCCTCTTTTATCCAGTGATGATATCAACTCTTGAACTTTTTGAAAATCAACGTCCGGTATTTTTTCAGAAGCATTTTTTTCAGCAAGATATTCGATATGAGCTTCTTCAGGCGATATTGTTTTAACACGGTTATACTCGGCCTTCATTCCTTCTATATCGTAACTTCCGGACATACTGAGATGACACATTAAATTCTCAGGATCCTGATCGGCATAATAGCTTCCGTTATCAATGTTCGTCCCCTTGCGGTGGACAAATAAAGGCAGGTTAGTACCCGGTTGGTAATAACGGGCATGAGTCGATTTTCTGGTGGAATTAGCATTGAGTACGATGGTGTATTCTGGCCCAAGTGCCGATTTCTCAATCCAGTTAATAGCGAGGGGGATCGGTTTGAGATACCTTCTGTCTCCTGTGATCTTGTAGAACTTCATAAGGTCATAAATGCTGTACATCGTTCTGGTGGGTTGATATGCAGGCGGTTCATAACTCCGTGCCCATGCTGGCTGCATATTCCAATCGTATTGCTGCGCCCATCCCGCTTGTTCTTCAGGCCCCTGTGAAATCAGATAGAAATCCATGGCACGGCGAGCTGCGGTAAAGTAACGTTCATCTCCAAGATCATCGTAAGCCTCAAGTAAAAGATTTATGTTATTGGGAATAACACCGTCATTGAATGTATAATACGACGTATAATCAGGATGGCCGTTATGGGGATGATTGAACATGAGCGGATAACGCTGCGGCCATGCACCGTTTGGGAACTGGGCCTCAAGGATAAAGTCAAGAGCTTTCATTAACGGTACTCTATATGCCGGATCGAGAGTTACCGTATACATCTTCATAAGGAAGCGGACGGAACTCGCTGTCGCATCATCATCGAATGTGCAATTACCATAATATTGGTAATATTCTTCCCATCCCCAGCATTTTGAAGCTACTTCATCATACCATTTTTCTATCCCCGCCATGTCAAAATCTATCAGATAATGCCAGCCACCGGAAGGATACTGTCCCCATATTATTGCATCGGCGACATTTTTTGCATAATCCAGATATTGTTGATCGCCTGTAGCTTCGTATGCAGCCAAAAACATTTCGCCGACACCGTTTGAAGCTCCCTGCACCCATATCTGGGTATCACGGGCAGGAACCTCACCCCATCGTTCGGACAGATCGGCAGAATAATTCCAGACAAATCCCCCGTTGGTCGAAACAGTATCCATCATGAAACGAGAGGCGTACTTCATTGCCTCAAGTACATCTTTTTCTTTTGGATCGGCGCCGGTTAAAGTTGTAAGTAACATTGTCAAACTTATAAATGTGATACAATAAAAAAAACGAACCATCAAAAACCTCCCAAATGAATGCTTAATATAAAAATGTTTCCTAACAGATTTGGAGAAACGATCTTTATGATTAATGATAACACGAATTCCATATAATTCATAGCAATTGCTATATTTTCGTAAG
>JAFGMP010000502.1 GCA_016927495.1 Candidatus Latescibacterota bacterium
AAAATTATTTTTTTCACTTAAATTTAATAGAATTAATTATATAGCCATTTTCCCAAATAAAATTAAGGACGACGAATTTGTCGATAATAAACATAGAAAACGGCGTAGTTAGACAGAAATGCAATAATTGTATAAAATTTTTATAAGCTGTTGTTATTATTTAACACAAACACAAAATCAAATTGCCGGAATTTACACTTTTTCGTTTCTTATCCTGAAACTAATAATTGTATTAACGTCAGCTAAAAACCGACCATGGTTCCTATAGTAAGCCGTGATTCCTCCATCTCGATGTCATAAGTCAGTTCAGCGAGCATCCTGACATTTGTTCTGTACAAATAACTGATATTTCCTGTCATGGTTTCATAATCCTGAACAAAAACAGCATTATCCGATGTTACCTTGTTGTATAGCAAAACTCCAAATAATCTCGATTTATCCGGAAATGGATTTATTACAATTTCACCGATGTACCCTTCGGTTGTAAAATCATTGATACCGCCTGTTTTGAACTCAGGATTATCATCATTTCTTCTGACATACTGTCCATTTAGCTCAATCCGCTCAGTCCCGACATTTATATTTGGTCCAAAATAAACAAAGGCATTTTCCTGACCATTTGTATGTTTTTCTTTACCGGAATATCCGAACATTCCGAGTGACACAATGGAGAAACTTTGTGATACTTTACCAAATACATTTTTGAAATTATCCCCATCGAACATCCCGTTGTCACCTGCCTCATCCAATCCCCTGCCATTCACAACTTCAAGAGTAAGATCCGTACCGGTGGGTAGAGAATATGTCGCGATGATACCCCGGTCATAGGTGAGATTTGCGCTGCTTATATCGCCTACCTTTGTCTTGTAAACTTGATAATCTTCATATGTCAATCTGAGCTCACGTTTAAATAAAGGGTCGCATATCTGGAACTGCCCGAACATAAGGTCCAGTTCGGTGCCACCTATGTTGTTGAAATGAATATAAGCATCCTCAATGCCTGCTATTTCTCCATGTTCTGACATATAGAAGTATATATAATATCCGATATCTTTTGCAATATTACCTCCTGAAAGTATTTTTACACCCCATGGAGTCTGAAAATCATAATTAACATCCTCTTCAGACTGGTATCGGGCAAACAGATCAAAACGCATTGCAAGGGGAAAATCCCTTTGCAGGAGAAGATGGTCATCTCCGACATCGCGAAACGCGCGAACGGGTTCATCCTCATCGGGTAATTGAAACGCGTTACCGGCAAACTCATCACCGTAATCTTTAAGTTTCGGAGCAGCAACATGACAGGTACTGCATGAAAATCCGTATTTACGGGCAAAAGCAGGGATAGCTTTGCTTACGGTCGGTGATACGACAGCGATAACAAAAAGTAGTATGGCGATAATACCAACGCTTTTCCTGAACATTGCTTTCCCTCCCCGATCAGTAATAAATCTCGAATGTGGTTTCGGCTGTATTCACCAGCATGGCTTCCGTTTCGTCTTCAGGCACTTTCAAAAAATCCCCGACCGGCTTCACCAGTTTGCTGTAATACATTGTCGCACGGACGATCACTTTTCCCTCAGGCACTTCATCAGGTATATTCCATGTATATTTTTCGATCTTCGTCTCTCTCGGTCCGATTCGATAATCTGTACCCAGCGACGCAGTATTCCATTGGCAAATAGTCATTCTTCCCTGCGAATCAAAATACGGCATACGGAAAATACGGTCTCCAACGGGGACACCGTCACGGGGAAGCCCCTTGAAATCAGGAATCTCCATAATATCACCCAAATCCTGATAGGCAAGTACATCGCTTGCAATGGTATATTCCTCGCCTTCAAAACCTTTCTTATCAACCGGGAGATGGTATATTTTCCCTTTCGCATCGATGGCTTCGACATGCAGCCACATAATCCTGTCTTCCACTGATCCTGACGGTACCTTATGGCCGCATTTACCATTAAATAGTTGTGCGGTCAGGACAACAGGATAACCAGGTTCGGTTTCCCGTACATTCGGGTGGATACGAATTTCAACAGCGCCGCCAACTTTGCCCGGATCATGAGCGCCGTGGAACAGGTGCTGAGCGACATCCTCGTGTATCTGTGACATTTTGGCATTTTTGCCCGGAGCCGCCGGCATATGGCACCGGTGGCACGGTACTCCTTGTTTGGAATACGGGCCTTCGTTCCATTCAATCTGAGTGGATTTTACCCAGACGCCATATGGGTCTTTCTCGTTATGGCAGGTTCCGCAAAACTCGGCTTCCCGGACAAAATCAAGATAAACTGTCTTGTGTTCGGGGGATTCCACACCTTCCCTGTTGCCGTACTTGGTTTTTCCCGGGCTGCTTATATAGCTGAAATTGACAGGAGTTCCTTCCTTGGAACCGATTATCGTATGGCATACATCACATGACACCGATTCATTGGCCCTCGAATTTTTCTCCGGCCTCGGTGGAGTAACATCTCCTGCCATATATGCAAGCGGGGTATGACAACCATTGCAGCCGTCAACAACAGGTTTTAATTCCGGTTTTACTTTGGCGTGCTGAACAGCGAGATCAAAGTATTCAATCTCATCCCAGTGGTGCGTATATGCCTGCGACATCATCGACTGTTCCCACTGTCGGTAAATATCTTCATGGCAGGTCAGACATTTTTTCGGTTTTTCAAAACGGTCATATCTATATTTACCTAACAGTTCCTCTCCTGCCCATTTATTTTCCTGGCTCTGAAGCGAACCGACCCCTAAAACTACAACGCACATTAATATAATGCCCAACATTAGTTTCCATTCAGCCATTTTGTTCGCCTTTCATATGGAAGGGTCAGTGATATAGTAAATAAAATATTTGTAATATTTTAAAGAATTTACACTCATAAGTATACGAGTATGAATTATGTGGAAAACACATTATATTACTTTTTTATAATATTTATTTTGATGGATGCATATTACAAACCGCTATTGTTATTCTTTTAAATTACGATTTTTTTATTAAATATGCAATCCACTAATTTTCCATAGTCGAGAAAAATCGAGATGTGCTGAAAAAAGATGCGATAGTAGATTATACTGACTATCTTTAAATGCATTGACCGATTCACATGCGATATCTGAAGATTGCAGAATTCCATCCGGTCGTAGTTTCTTCAAATGAGACTTTCGAAAGCCGGGAGTTATTTTACTATTGTAACTGGACAGTATTAATCCCATTTTATTTCAGGATGAATAACTCGAGCAAGGTCAGCAAGAAGCTTAATGAATCTGGGGCCGGGTATGACCACATAATCACCGTGTAAAATATAAACTCTCCTGTTTTTAACGGCATTTATATGTGAAAGACTTTCCCATTCTTTCACAATCATTACTTCGTTGATTTTATCGTTATCAGATTCGGGTACAAGATCGATGATAATATCAGGATTCAGATGAAGAATCCCCTCAGCGGATAAAACAGGATATTCAACAGCATTACCTTCATAAACATTTACTCCACCGGCAAGATTTATCAATTCATCATAATATGTATCTCTTCCGGCTATATACACTTCATGCAATGTGCCTGTTCCCATTGCACGGTTTATGGAAATAAGCACCTTCGGACGCGGATATCCTTCTGTTTTTTTCCTGATATCATCCATCGTGTTTCTGATATTTACCACAAGTTCTTTTGCTTTGTCCCGGACTTCACATGTATCACCGATTATAATAATCGCTTCGAGTATATCTGAAACACGCTCATTACGGATAGTAACATAATGGAGTTTTAACTCGTTCAAATGATCACGAACCTTGTCATGTCCCGGGAGCACCAGAACAAGGTCAGGTTCCAAAGCAGCTATCACTTCATTATTCGGATCGAAATAACCGCCGACATTTACCTTTTCGCGTGCTTCAGGCGGGTAATTACAGAATCGGGTCACCCCGACAATCCGGTCACCAAGCCCCAGAGCAAAAAGTATCTCGGTAGTACTTGGTGAAAGCGAAATAAACCGTTCATAATTATGCTTTTCCCCATGTTTACCATGTAAAGATTGTCCCGGTTGGTTTTGCTTTACATCGCAACCGGTCGCTGCAATAATAAGGGTAAAAACAAATATATAAACCGGCAGCCGTCTCAAATACACTTCTCCGTTGACATTTAAATGTCAAAAATTAGTTTTTGGGGGAATTATTCCCCTGTATTCCTGATTATTTTATGAACGTTGCTCGTATCGTCTGGGCAGATACTCCATCACTTACCCTTATATAATACAGACCGGTTGAAAATGATGCTGCCTTCCATTGCAAAGTATAAACACCCGAGTTCATAAATGCATTGACAAGCGTATGAATTTTCTGTCCGGAAATATTGAATACATCGACGTTGACATTACATGATTCTGTAAGAGTAAATGAAATCGTTGTAAAGGGATTGAACGGATTAGGATATGCTGCTTTTATCGTAAATGTATCAGGTAATTTTACAGATTCTGCTATTGAAGATGGTGTTGAAGTATCGATAAAAATGAGAGCATCCGGGGGTAGTTCTGTAGGATAATATTCATGCAAGGGCGGGTTTTCATCTGTAAACGGACTTATAACATACAAACCCGGTTTTTCAAAGTCACGGGATGCTATATAAAGCAGTCCGTCAACCAAAACTGCTCCTCCACCGGCATCGGGAACGGGAAGAAATTCACCTGTTTCATTATCCTGCGGATTAAAGGTTTTAGCGGTTTTATTCCAGTTTTCATCATATGTATAAATCAGGCCGTATGTTTGATTATAAATATCGATACCGGCTACGCTGCCACCAAAATCCGTCTCCGTCACTATTTTTTTCTGTGAGTCGTTCGGATTATTTAGATCAACGGTCATTACACCTTCATCTGACATACCATAGGTCGTACAACCAAGATAAAGAATATTTCCCACTAATGAACCGCTCTGGGGATTTTTCAGCAACAATTTAGTCCCCTGTATTCCTTCAGTTTCATCATCCATATCGACTATAGTGTTGGTTGACGGATCGATTGTAAGCAAAAAAGCCGTACCATTGGTATAACTTGTAAGGTCATACATTTGAAGGACTACATATACCATACCGTTATATACAAAACCCATATGAGCTTCGGGGCTGCCATCAGTATCGGCCCAGTCGGATATATCGATTTCGCCTGTTTTGAATTCAGTTACGTTTTCTGCATTCGGATTAACAACCAATATTTTATCGGATCCATACAGCAGTACATATGCTTTTGAATCAAAGAAAACAATATCGTGGGGATTTGTGTTCTCGCCCACACTGTATTGATAGATTTGATGTCCGGCAGTCAGGTCGGACATAGCATATTTGCTTATATTATCCGCACCAAATCCTTCAATTATATAAATAAACGAACCATCTGTTCTAATGTACGAATCCTGATGATGAGGCAGAACGTTATCGGTCAGTGTCCCGGTATCGATATCAAAAACAGCCGTATTTCCCGTCTCATAATCCGTAAGATTCATTACCAGCGTACTACACTCGGAAGTTGCGGTAATTCCAAATAACAACAAAGTTGCAATAAAAATTGACTTCAATGTAACCTCCTGTTAAAATCCTTTAAAAAATTTTCATTGTACAAATCAGGTTATAATTTTTTCAGGATCACCCCTTTCGCTACTTCAGTGAATATACTATCGCTGCCATATAGGACCTGCCCGGTTTAGGCATACCCTGAATATCAAAAGTCTGTATATCGGTTATATTTTTGATTTGAGCATTTAGTGTGGACTTACCGTTCAAAAAAGACCATGAAACCCCCAGATCATACAATGTCCTCCCCGGATAACGTTTATGATCCTGATTGGCGCGGTCAAGATAGTAACCTCCTTTACTGTGGATTTTAACAAAAGGAATGATTTTTTTAATTGGGTAATCTATCTTAATACTGCCTAAATTATGTGGCCTGTTAGGCAATTCTTTGTCACGGTAGTATGATCTTTTTTCTTTGGTGACCTTTGAGCGCTGAAATGTCCAGTTACCGGAAC
This sequence comes from Candidatus Latescibacterota bacterium, assembly GCA_016927495.1. GTDB lineage: Bacteria > Latescibacterota > Latescibacteria > Latescibacterales > Latescibacteraceae > JAFGMP01. Next base: position 6,028 of record JAFGMP010000502.1, read on the forward strand.
ATCTCACATGTTCAAAAATATTTCCGTTCCATACTATTTCATTACCTTTGACATACGAGCCGCCGACATTTTCAGGAGAAATAAAGCCCGCATCGCTGTTATACCACTGTATCAGGTCTCTGAAATTATTCTTAAAATATGCATACTCAACCGAACCATATAGCGGCAGAGAACTCTTGTATATCCGAAATTTCCCTCCTATATCCCATTTAAATATATGTTCAGGTTTTAAGTCGGGATTGGACAGGGTCCCTCCCCTGTCACCGAATAATTCTAAAAAACCGGGTACTCTTTGTATATCACCGTAATTTGCCTGAATTATAATACCTTCAAAAAGATTCAATCTCGTCCCTGCCTGAGAATTCGTCAGATGATTAAATTTTGATGAGGGTGTATTAATATTTAATGCCGAGGGCTGACCGTCGAATGAACTAAAATATCTGTCTCTTCTAAGATTTCCCGTAATTATCAGACGGTCACCCGGTACATTTAGGACAAAATCGTTTATAATTGAAAATTGTTCCCTGTCACATGACAGCGGTGCATAAGCCTGCAGCTTTTGTTCAGGACGGAACGATTCATGCCGTGCTGTCGGAGTAAAACTGAAAACAGCATATTTACCTGCTCTTGCAGTGAATGGTAATAGTATTGTATATGTATTCGTTTCGTAAATATTGTTCTGCATACCCCATCCGATCCTACCCTGTAAATCTTCGTAATGTTCATGATTGAAAATGTGATACAGAGTCGGATTAAACTCGAAAATGTCATGCAAAAAAGGTTTTGTCGACAGTTTTGCCTGAAACAGATTCTTTTTTGATTTCAATGATGCATACGCTGTTCTGATATTATCCGGTCCGGGGATATTTTTGTCACTCGTTAAAACATGATCGGATAACTCTATTAATGAATTGTTTGAAAACACGGTGCTGTATTTGCCGAGTACATTTACGGACCGATATTCATCATTGCTCCTTTTTGCCTGGTAATCATCATCCTCGTTGTAAACAGTACCATTATCGCTTTTATATGAAAAATCGTTTTCAGACGATGAAAAATCAGCAGTAAAATGAAATTTCGACATCCGGTACGGAACATTAACGAGTGCGCTTGTGGTAAACGTATCGAAGGAACCGTACCCGAAAGTAACCGTCTTGTGTGGTACGGTTATCTCCCTCGTGCGTATATTTACGACTCCTCCCATGGCATCGCCTCCTATATTGCCAGGAGCGCCGCTGCGCCAGATTTCAATTGATTCGACCTGCGAGAGTGGTATCGTCGAAAGATTAACCGCACCTCCGACCGATTCGTTAAGCAGCATACCATCGAGATAAATCTGTACCTGATTCGAAAATGAACCTCGCAGCGAAACCTCGGAATAATCACCCAATCCGCCCATAACACTTATGTTCGCGCTTGGCGTTTGCATGATAACATCAGTTACAGAAACGGCATCTTTTTCGAATTCGGAACGCTCAACGATAGTTACGAAAGACGGTGAATTCTCTGTTTTTTGTGTTTTTTCTCCGGGATTTGACAAAACAACCACTTCATCGACCGTGTATGATTTTCGGGAAAGAACTATTTTTAGAGGAGCATCGTCTGTTCGGGGAATCGAGATAATTGTGCGGGAGTCTTCAAATCCAAGAGACGGCAAAGAAACAGTGAGTACATATTTATCTGTGCCGAGTGATTTTATCACAAAACCACCGTTTGAATCGGTCGTGACACTATTTCCCGTTGGCGAAAGCGAAACCGAAGCTTCACCAACCGGCACATCATCGTCAGTGACCACAATTCCTTTCAGTGTATACGTCCGATTCTGAGCAACGGTAACAGTGGCGCTGATATAAAACAATATGCCGAGGACAATTAATAACAGATACTTATTAAACATGTATAAATTCCACAAAAAAACCCGGCTTTAGCATAGCGCTAAAACCGGGTGCCGTTTTTCACCTCAGTATACAATCTACCAAATTCCCGTGGTACATTACTTTTTACAAGGTCGGTCTTCTGACTTCCGAATCATTCTACTTGCCGGGCCTTCCCACCCGATGGCAGTGGCATTTTCCGGTTTTCGTACTCGGTTACAGCGGCGGGTCCGCAACGGATTTTCACCGTTTTCCCAAATAATAATACCCTGTAGTGTACTAATATAATCTCTTATTTCGAAAGAGACAATAAAAAAATCTGGCGATCCCCCATTTTTTAAAAGCCACCGAAATTGAATTGTAATTGGAAATAATTTCGTTTACGGACGCGAAGAGGTTTATATT
>JAFGMP010000503.1 GCA_016927495.1 Candidatus Latescibacterota bacterium
TATTTTACCTAAAAAACCACAGCATATTTTTTCTGAACTGGCGGATATGCATCCCACAACCAAATTAAATGAAACCTTTCAATACCAGAATCAAATGGTAGCAGCCGGAGGCTATATAGCAGCCATGGTGTACAATAATGATGTCGATTATGGCGCAGCCTATAATCAGGCAATGCGTGAACTTGTTTTTTTACCACTTGATATGAAGAATACAACTCTTGATTTTGAAGAAGTCATTAAAAGAAAGAATATTGCTATTCCTCATTCTTCAGACATATGGGGTAAACAAGAAATTATACCACTAGAAAAAGAACGCACCTTTGAATATGGGCGTCCTGCAGGTAGTATATTCTCTAATGTGTTAGATATATCAAATTTCATAATTACCGAGATGAATCATGGTATCGCCCCATCAGGCAAACGCGTTGTTAGTGAAAAGAACTTAATCTATCGCTGGCAGCCTCAGGTAAAAATCGATACACATTATGCCTATGGATTGGGTTGGAGGATTGGCAACTATAAAGGGTTACAGGTTTTAAGCCACAATGGTGCTACAATGGGTTTTGCCGCTAACGTGTATTTTTTTCCGGATAAAGAGATTGGTGTCGTTATGATCAGTAATAGCACAAGAGGACATTCAGCTGAATATATCATTTATCAAAGACTTTTAGAATTTTGGTTTGGAATTGATAATAAAGTTGAACAGCAACTTAATTATTCAATTCGGGAAAAGAGAAAAATGTTATCGGATACTACAAATCGTATAGAGTCGGCTGAGAAAAGCTGGTTAAAAACTTTTGTGGGAAAACATGTCAATGCTGAATTAGGTACAATAACAATCACAAGAGAGGGTGACAACTATCAGCTTCAAATTGGTCGTTATCAAACGGAAATTTTGCCATATAATAATGTTGACGGAAGACGACTTATCATATTCGTTGATTCACCTATTTCCGGATTTTTACTTTATCCTCATAATGCCGCAAAGGGTACTTTTGGTATTTATGAATCACAGCATAGTTATATATTTAATAAAATAGAATAATATTTTTACCTGTTCTTTGGTATGAATATCTGTATTACTTTTAAAAATAGCTAAACTTATAATTTCCTGCAAGCAGTTTTTCCAAAAAAATAGTAAAAACCTCTGAAAAAGACTGCCCTGCAACAGATAAAACCTGCACATAAAATAAATAGGTGTATCTTTATAAGCCTGGCCCAGACAGATTTCTGTTGTTTTGTCCCGACTGCAGGTGTTTCTTCTACAACTACTTCTTGTTGGGACTTTTCTGCATTTCGCCGCATTATCTGCGGCCGCATTATCTGCGGACGCATTATCTGCGGACGCATTATCTGCGGAGGTGAATTATAAGTTTCGCTATCTTCTTATCCTTTTCTTCTCTCCGACTTTTTCCTTTTTTTCTCTATATACAATTCAGAGTCGGCCTCATGCATAAGCTGTTCCAGTGTAAAACCAAATTCCGTATTACTTGGAGCTGTTCCGCTGGAAACAGACAACCGAAAAAAAAGTCCGCTTGTTCGGTTGTATTCTTCAATCATATTCTGCATTCGCTTGTTTATGTTATCATATTCTCTTATCGAGCAGTCGATTGCAAGTATGGTAAATTCATCACCGCCCAGTCTGGCAATGATGTCGGTTTTCCTGAAGGATTTCAGAAGGATTTCAGCGATCATCTTAATTGCAGTATCTCCGCTTGCATGGCCAAAATTATCATTAATATTTTTTAAACCATCTATATCCAAAAAAACGAGCAATATATCGATTTTATTACGCATAAACAACTCCACTTGTCTTTTGGCGGCGTCCATGAATCCCCGGCGGTTGTACAGGCCGGTTAATTCATCTATTACCGCCATTCGTTCCAGCTTCTCACTTGCATCCTTGATGTTTTGGAGTGCTGTTTCCAATTCTATGGTTCGCTCTTCGACTATTTTTTCAAGCCCTTTTGCATATTTCTTGACTTCGTCCAGCAGCTGTGCGCCTTTAAGCGCACCTGAAAGGTGATTCCGGATTATTTCCAGAACGGAAAAATTTCTTGATCCGAAATCCGAAATAAAAAAACCTATATCTTCGTTTCTGTAGTAAAGCGGCAGGACGAATTTACAAAACGGACGGGTAAATGAACCGATGCCTTTTTCCAAAAGATGATTGGACTGAAATGACCCGCCATGTTGTCCGTTGATGTCATAAAATGTCATGGAACATTCTGAATCAACATACTTTGATAAAGAAAAACATCTTATGTCGAAAATCCTGAGGCTTTCATCGAGCACATTCCGAATTTCTTTTTCCTCGAATGAGCCGAGAATGTTTCTTGTCATAGTATTAACGACCGAATCAATCTCGTCCCGTTCACTGATGGATGCCCGGTAAAACAGCCGGGATTCAAGATCGTCAATAACGGTTTCCGGAATGATTTCAGGGCAACCGCAGGACTGCCTGATAATCAAATGGGCAGGAAGTTTTGTATTGATCACTTGAGGACTGTTTTCCATCAGATGAGAGACGAATTCCTGTATCGCTGTATATCCTAGAGTTGCAGCAGGTTGATGTACCGTTGTCAACGCGGGTTTATGGCTTTTGGCACTCGCCAGATCATCGAATCCCCCGATACTGATATCTTTGGGAATTTTGTACCCTCTCTTCTGAAGTTCCTTCATTGCATAAAGTGCCATTTGATCGTTGGCCCCGACCAGACCGTCGATTTTAATGTGTCTTTTGTCAAGGAATTCCTCAATGGCCAGGCTTCCCTGCTCACGCAGGAAACTCCCGTAGTAAATGTATCGTTCATCGGGACATATCCCGTTATCACGAAGCGCTTCCATATAAGCCCGCAATCTTTCGTCGGCATCAAAGACCCCCCGGGTTCCGCTCATAAAGGCGATTTTCCGTCTTCCGTGTGTTTTTATAATGTGATCGACAACACCGTACATGCCGTAAGCGTTGTCGATATTGAAACAATGTAGACCAGGCACATTGATTCCGATATGGGCTGAAGGAATGTTTCCGTACCTCCGTATAAACTTTAAAAATTTTTCAACACCTACGTAATTGGAAATCGAAGAGGAAATATACA
>JAFGMP010000504.1 GCA_016927495.1 Candidatus Latescibacterota bacterium
ATCCCGTTCGTCCAAAGCACCTGCTAACAATCAGGAAAATGTATAAATTTTCAATCAATATTTCAAAATATCGCCCCCAACCCGAACAAAAACCTGATTCACATTCAGTATTAATAATCGTAAGTTTGCGACTCTGTATCCCGTAATATCGTGAAACTCAAGTGATAGTTATATACAACAGTGCCTATAAAATTGCTTGTAATATGTGTATTGCGCATGTAATACCACCACAGTATGTATGAAGGCTGATAAGGATATACAAAATGATTTTATTACAAAAACTTTCCGGAGTATTTATTGCGTTTATTATCTCGATCAGTATCTTCGGCTGCGACGTCGGCTCTGGAGATAAGGACAGTCCAGACAATAACAGTACTATTGAAAACCAGGACACTCCGGAAAACAACGATGAAGCGGAAGACAGCAGTGAATCTGACAACGATAACGAATACGGTGACACCATTGAGCCGGATAATAACCCCATTACACAACTTGGAATCAAGAAACTTCTTATCTTTTACTCATGGCCGAGCGCTATAAACGGCGCCGGTTTAACATCCGACCCGGTCGCTTCGGCTGCCGCCGAATACTCTAACTATGACTACGTTGTTCTCAATCGCACCTTCACCGATAGTGATTGCCCGCAGGAAACAGTGAGTGCAATCATCGCTCATCCATCATGCGTAAATACGAAATTTTTCGGCTATATCGATCTGGGAATGCTCGCAACCTCACAGCGCCTCTCAATTTCAGAAATTAGTACCAGAATTGAAGCCTGGAAAGTAATGGGTGTTGAAGGAATTTTCTTTGATGAGTTCGGATACGATTACGAGGTAACCAGGTCGCGGCAAAACGAGGCGGTTGATGAGGTACATGCAGTTCTGTCAAATAAAAGCGGCAATGCGCTTTCGGTTATTGCAAACGCATGGAACATTGATGATGTTTTCGGAACCATAGTCAATTCAGCTTCCAACCCGCAAGGTTGTGCTTCTCATATGGGTTCTGGTGATTATTTTCTGCTTGAAAGCTTTTTTATCAGCGAGGGAAACTTTGTTGATTCGGCATCCCCGTCGAATCTTATGACAGCAGTCGAAAAAATGAACGATGCATCGCAATATCATACGTTATACGGCTCAATGCCATTGACGATAACAACAAATTCGGATACAGCTCTGTATGACGAAAACAAATTCTGGTACTCATGGTATGCCGCAATCATACTCGGTGCCGAAGGTGCCGGCTGGGGAGAATATGTTTTTTCGGCTTCCGGTTCGGCAATTGACAGTTCACCTTTCAGACAAAGACCGACGCTAAATTTCGGATCGGCATATACCGGTGAAATTACCGTAAGCGGAAATCTGATTCAGAGAAAAACAGATGCAGGCCTGCTTTTTATTAACACGGCTGACCACAGCTACGGTTTTATACCTAACAGTCCCCGGAAATAGTCAATCGTGGACTTTTTTTAGTGTCGTTTCGGCAAAAAGAATCTGCTGAAACTCGAATTTTTCTCGGCTTTTTATTCGAAATCAGACTCGAATTCGGATGAGAACCGCTTCAGCGGATATCGATTCACTGCCCGCATCGATATTGTTCAGCGTTCATCAGTTTTCCGTGTACTTCAGCCGGTCATCTACAATTGAGTACTCGCCGGTACAGTTATCCAAATTTTTATCTGATGTTGAAGGGTGTCGCCCGTAAACCTTGCGAATTTTTTGCCCGGGATCAACTATGTAAGATAATACTTTACTGCCAAAAAAAGCGTATTTTTCACTGTCTTTCAGATATATTTCAGTGCTGTACTTGCCGAGATTTTTGACATATGTCGTAGCGAATTTGCTTTCGTCTTTGACCATTATTGCTTTTAATACATCTTTATTGCAGTGCAATACGGACATATTCCTTAGATTTATCTCCTTCTGTAAATACTCTTGAATATCGCTATTTTCTCTATCGATTTTAAAAGTATCAAATATACCGGTGATAAAGTGTCTTTCAACAAAACCGTCTGTACACAGCTTACTGTCATCTGTTTGAGTGATATAAAATTTTTCATCAACATATGTCTTATCATAACTTTCGCTATCTGTACTCCAGAAAAATAATGAATCACTGTAATCACAACCGATAATCCGTATCCAATAGTGACACATACCTTCACCGTCTGAGAGCACCTCTATTAGCACATGGTTTTCTTCATTGTATTTTCTGACTTTGAGCACAGTTTCAGTTAATCCGAATTCAGTTGGTCCTGCATAGACATAGCTGTTGCCTTCTGAATAATTAAAATATTCTCTGAAATCAAAATCATCCGGCAGCGTCCGGTTTTCGACTGTCTGTTGCAAATCCTCCATTGCTGCATGCGTGTCATTTGTCTTATCGTATTTTTGACTGGAATTGTCATCGATATCCATATTTGTCTTTTTTCCCACTGATGTCTCCTGAGAATTTTCTTTTCGTACATAATCGATATCAACGTTTTTTTCTTTGTATTCTTGTTTTGTTGAGCGGTCTTCAAATTTCATAATTTTCGCGAACAATAGAACAACCGGTATTGAAACGATAACAATAATTATATACACCGGAATTTTAAGTTTCAGAATGCTTATATCTTTTGCTAACACATTCGATCTTTTTCGCAAATACAATATCAACTTTAGAATACTGATAACTACGGACAGCATAGCAACGGCAATAACGTTGGCCTCGGTATATTCTTTCAGAAAATCCGTTATTGTGCAGCAATCATCTACTACCTCCACAATTATACTAAATTGGTATTCCAGACCCAAAAACAGAAAAAGTGGCAATACTATAAGATGAATAAGAATCACCGCCATGCGTGAATGTATTAAAACCGCATATCCGTTCAGGAATGCCACAAATAAATAGATTAACATAGCAAAAAGAACAAGTGCAGAAGTTTTTTGATAATCTGGAATAATTTTCCAGCATTCAAAAAGTGAAATGCCATCTGAATTACAATACGACAAAAATCTTCCAGCTTCACTCGTTGCAAAAAATAGAACAATAATAAATACTATCAACGAAACAACAACAGCCAGTATTCCAAGAAACAATTCCCAGGTTCGTGACAATACTCCTGGATTATTAGACTGATAACGACGATTAATTATGTGTGCTATCAACCATATACCCGAAAGAATTATACCCGGTATTATGTTTGCGGTCATTAATCTGAAAATCACTTTACCTGACAAAATAATAATGCTCACTCTCAGCTCTCCAGATGATTACTTGAACAAATCATACTGCATAATATGTAAGTTCGCTCAGGACAAGTTCTGAGCGAACTTACACAATTTCATATTACTGACACAAATAACGATTACAATCTGATAATATGAAATTACA
>JAFGMP010000077.1 GCA_016927495.1 Candidatus Latescibacterota bacterium
CGTTGTCTATCGGTGACAGATCGTGATTCACATATTCTGTGATAAGTCTGAAATCAGGATTATAGTGAGCATTCATGACTGCATCGACACATCTGTCCGCAACAGCCTGAACCTGTTCATCCTCCCGTTTTTCAAGCATTTGCAGTGCGAGACGTCCCAGTTGAAACCAATGACTGAAAATCCTCGGCCGTGAGACTCCCGGTGATGTATCGGAAGGTTTGAGCGATCCGTAATCCGGTCGGTTATCATATATATCGACACATTTTAACATTATTTCTTTAGCCAAAATCCAGTACTCATCTCCGGCTGCCACCGAAAACTCCTGAAGACCGTTGGCCACAAACAAATCGCTGTATATCAATGTGTCGGGTTTACCAAGCGGTTGTCCTTCACGGTTAAGACGCATATGCCGGAGAGTATTGCCCTCCGGTTTCGTTTTAAGAATAAATTTCACCGATTTACGGGCTATTTCCAGCCATTTTCTATTGCGGTCGATGTTATTGTAGAGGTAGGAAAATACCCATATACCACGGCCTTCGTTCCAGGTTGACTTTTCAGTGTCTACACGGGTGCCGTCACGGTCGACGTTGGCCATAAAACCGCCGTACTCATGGTCGACAACGAACTTCTCGGTAAATGGCAGGAATTCTTCGAAAAGATCATACCGGTACTTTTCACGTAATTCCTCCAAAGTGAATCCTGCCAGCTTGCCGTCGATTGTTACAGAGTGTACACTATCACGATCTTTGGAATTTTGACGTGTACACCCGTTTATTCCGTATAGATAAGTTGCTGTTCCTGTTCCTGCAGTGAGAAAAAATCGTCTATTCATGATGGTTGAACCTTTCAAAAATGATTATAATGTCCGTTTTCACAAATCACTATTATACCATAACATATCAGATAAAAATAAAAGTACCAGGAAAAATAGTTAAAGTACATCAGTTATACAAAAAAAACACACTTTTTAAAAAATTAAAAACACGAACAACCTTCCGGTTATTTCAGAGTAAAGAAAAATATGTAATAAACATATATTTTTCTTGACATTGAGCACGCTCATGTATTATCGTAATATGAAATAAATATTTGTGTCACTTTCTCGTCATAAAATATATTTTGTGCTACAGACAAGGGGGTTTCATGTTTCGCATCACGTTCGCATCTTTTTTTTGTTGTATCTTTTTTGCAGGTGTATGCAATACCTATGCCGATGATCTGAAAACGTATGAATCTGATGAAGTTGTTGTTACCGGGACACCGGGTGAAAGAAAAATTGGAAATGTAACATCGACAGTAGGTGTTATTACCGAAGAAGAAATTGAAGCATCAAATTCCGATTATGTCATGGATGTTATCGGTTCGATGCCGGGAGTTTATATCCGTCAGGATGCTATATATGGCCGTCAGGACATAACCATTCGGGGCCTTGGCTCGAATGTGAGAAGGTTACAGGTTCTGGTGGATGGTCGTCCCGAAAAAATGTCACTTTTCGGGTGCACTGTATCTCAGACACTACCTCTGTCGAACGTCGAGCGAATAGAGGTTGTGCGGGGGCCGGAATCTACTCTGTACGGCTCCGATGCCATGGGCGGTGTCATCAACATCATTACCAAACAGATTAGGGATCCCGGTTATGAGTCAAGCGCTCTTCTGTCATATGGCGGCTACGAAACAATGCATTCCCTGATTCGTCATGGCGGAAATACCGGCACTTTCGATTATTACATTACCTATGACCACAAACAAACGGATGGTCATCGTGCAAACTCAGCTTATGGAGCAGATTTTCTTTCGCTTCGAACCGGCTATGCAATAAATGAAACATGGCAGGCCAAACTTTCCGGTCAGTATTTCAGTGATGACGGCGACAATCCCGGTCCGAATAATGATCCCTATGTTAATAACGATAAACAGGAATATATGCGATATTCATGGGATGCCGATCTTATCGGAAAATGGAATCGTTCCGAAGTGTTGTTTACTGTGTATGATAACGAGGGCGAGCATCAGTTCAATATGCCAACCATCGCCGATTACTGGCATTCAAAAGACAGAACTCTGGGGTTGAATGCCCGATACTCCCGTGAAGTATATCAACAGGACAACATGATGGACACGATAACGGCCGGTTATGAGTTACAAAATCAATGGGCAGAACCGGAGGATGACTGGATAAAGTGGGCAAAAGCCAATATGCCAGCCAAATTCATGGATTTCGGCGACTATAACCGCATCAACCATGATATATATACATTTAATGAATTCGTGAAAGGGAAATGGATAAACACTCTTGGGCTCCGCGGACATTGGGATGACCAAACCGAGAAGTGGGAAGCTCTTCCCCATGCCGGGCTTTTGTATGTCTTCTCTAACCGGACTTCATCACGAGCAAAAATCAGCAAAGGATACAGACAGCCCCGCTTCAGTGAACTTTACCTGTTCCCGGCACATGATGAAGACCTCGAACCTGAAGAGGTATGGAGTTATGAGGCGGCCATCAATCACTCTTTTACTCCAAGGATTAGTGTATCTGTCAATCCGTTTTATATGGATGTGGAAAACATGATACAAACAGTGGCAAATAATAATCCTCCTCCCATGTCCATAAATAGAAATTCGGGGCAATTTATTATTCAGGGTGTTGAAGCAGGATTTAAAGCCATACCGGTGGAACGACTTCACCTCTCTGTTAATTATACATATACCGGTATTGAAGACGGACCGGATGACAATCCGCATGTAAACCGTGAAGGTGAACCGGAACATGTTATCGATGTCATGGCAATGTACTCGATTTCAAAATTTACGGTATCGGCAGATGCAGAATATATTTCAGGACTTTATGACAGCGATCTTCTTGCCGGTGGAGAAATCAAAAAGGTCGATGATTTTGTTGTTTTCGGGCTTAAAGGTTCCTGTCAGGTACAACGTAACCTCAATTATTTTATCGGTGTTGAAAACCTTTTCAATGCCGATTATGAAAAAATTCCGGGGTATCCTATGCCCGGTGCAAGATTATACATGGGTTTAAAAGCTGAAATGAATCATTGATATTTTAAGTAACATAGAATATATTATTGTGTCACGCGTTTTTTGTGAGTGGGCGCTTAATCATTAGAATTCATCAAGGGAGGGGCACAAAATTTTGTACCCCCTGCAATTCGGGTTTGTTAGATATACTATAATTTTACCATTCAATTGATGTGAGGTTGTTGTGAAAAACAAGTTCTACATTATTTTCATCCTCATACCGTGTCTGCTTGCGTTTGCTGCTATTGCTAAAGAAAAAGCCGGCATTATCAACACGCCAAACGACCGAATCGAAATCGTATGTACAACAACATCTCTGAGTTCTGTCTTTAATGCCGTAGGCGGAAAGTTTGTCGAGACTCATACGATTATTCCGTACGGCATGTGTCCCGGGCATTTCGATCTCAGTCCGGGTGAAGCCCGTAATTTGCTGGAAACCAGACTACTGCTTCATCATGGGTATGAACAATTCCTTAAAAAAATTGATTTTGGTGACAGAAACAATAAAATCAAGGTTGATATCCCGGGTAACTGGATGATTCCTGATAACCAGATTCTGGCTACATGGCAAATTGTGGAAATCTTATCCGATATAAAGCCTTCGCTCGGGGACACCTTTTCCGCCCGTGCAAGTGATTATGTCGCGGCCGTTCTTGCGGCTCAAGATTCGCTGCGCAATTGCCTTTCGGTTTATAGCGACATTCCGGTCGTATGTTCCGGTATGAACCGTGATTTTGTCGAATGGGCAGGATTAAATGTCCTTGCCACATATCCCAGAGATGAGGATATATCAATAAACGCTATGCACAACATCATCGTCAAAGGACGTGATAGTGGTGTTAGACTCGTCATCGATAACAAGCAAAGTAGCGGGAAAATCGGCCTGACAATCGCGGATAATCTCAAGGTACCTCAAATAATTCTTACCAATTTCCCGGACACAGATATTGATCAAGATGCCGGTTATCCGTATATTCGCACACTTACCGAAAACTGTGCATCCATAATCGAAATTCTGCAATATGACAGGCAGGCAAATAGTTACGGTATACCATGACGGAGATTCTTTCACTTGACAGCGTTGGGCTCAGCAGGCAGCATCGAACGGTAATCGATGCTTTCTCCCTCAACATCAAACAGGGTGACTTCATCGCTTTAATAGGATCTAACGGTTCCGGTAAAACCACGCTGTTAAAAATGATCATGGGCTTTCTGAAACCTGAAAACGGCGCCGTTAAACTTTTTGGGGAAACCGTATACGATTTTCACCATCTTCGCAAGCGCATAGGCTATGTTCCCCAGGCGTTCCCCGTTGACTTCAAGATGCCGATGTCAGTCAGGGAAGTTGTGGCTATGGGCCGGTATGGTTTGGCCGGGATAGGGCACAGGTTAAAGGATACGGACCATATCATAATTGAAAACGCGTTACGGGATGTCGGAATCTCACAACTCGAAGACCGGCCCATCGGCCATCTTTCCGGCGGCGAGTATCAGAAGGTCCAGATTGCCCGCGCTTTGTGTCAGACTCCCGAATTACTGTTATTGGATGAGCCGACCAGCAACCTCGATCTCGGAGCACAAAGGGAATGTCTCGATCTAATTATTCGATTGCATAATACGCATAAGCTGACAACGATGATCGTGATGCACGACCTGAAATCTCTTCCTGCCATATGTAATCGTGCCATTATCATCGATGGAGGACTAAAGGTATTTGACGGGCCTTTTGGAGAGGTGCTTACGGAATCGAACCTGGCACATATTTATAAAAATCAGGCTCCGCAGGTTCTCAGTGCACTCATCGAAGAACTGACGGTAAAAAACAGGCTGTCATGATCGATTTATTGGAACACGCATTTTTTCGTCATGCCGTTCTGGCATGTATATTTGGTGGAGGAGCGCTGCCGCTGGTAGGTGTATTTGTGACACTCATGGAAATTCCCTTCCTTGGTATCAGCATGTCGCACTCGGCTTTTCTCGGCGCTGTCGCAGGATTGCTGTTCGGATTCGATCCCCTCTTTGGGGCCTTAGCTGTTTGTGCTTTGACCGGGGTTATCGTCGGTCCGCTATCAGACCGTTCCGGATCTTCTTTTAACAGCATTCTTGCAGTACTTTTTTCAGCAGTGATGGGACTTGCATTACTTCTGCTCGCACAAATTTCCGGGCCAAAGAGTGAAGCCCTGAACCTTATCTGGGGCAGTATTCTGACCATATCACAGCGTGAAATTATTATTCTCGGCGGTATTTTTGCAGGAATGATCCTGTTGTTATCGGTATTTTTCAAAGAGATTTCTGCCGTACTGTTCAACCGTGAAATAGCTGCGGCCAGTGGGATTCCAGAAAAACCTTTTCATTATGGATTTATTATTATAGCAGGATTGCTTATCAGTGCAAGCCTTGACATAGTGGGGGGTATTCTCATCTTCTCACTCCTTGTTACCCCTCCCGGGGCGGCTTATCAGTTAACATACAGGCTTAAGACAATGTTTTTTTTATCGGCTCTGTTCGGTATTGTTTCCTGTTTCACAGGGCTTTACATTTCATACCGCTTCGATATGCCAACCGGAGCGGTGATTGTGCTGTGTTCATCCGTAATTTACGTGCTTGCTTTTGTATTGTCTCCTAAACGACAATCACGCATCAGCGTTAAATACAATAGACAGAATGGGAGAAAAAATAATGAAACAAAGTGAAATAGACATCCGCCGTAAAGAATTTTTCAACAATCATGCGGATAGCTGGTTTGACACGTTCTATGTAAATTCTGAGTCCGGAACCGTTAATCGTTTCGAAGAGAAATTCTCGCAACTGTTCGACAATATTCCCCTGAATGAAGGCGATATTGTTCTCGATGCTGGCTGCGGCCCCGGTGTGCTGGTTCCCTACATTCTTGACCGTATTGGCACTGAAGGCCAGTTGTTTGAGGTCGATTACGCAGAAAAAATGATCGCTGTTAATCAACGAATGCATGATGACAAAAGAATAACCTTTTTGGTCAGCAGCGTGGAAAAACTCGATATATCCTGCGGTTCAATCGATGCGGTAATATGTTTCTCCTGTTTCCCCCATTTTCAGGATAAAATCAAATTGCTGCAAGAAGTCAGACGCATATTGAAGCACGGCAGCAGCCTGACAATCGCTCATTTAGACTCGTCCGAAAACATCAATAACCGGCATAGTAAACATGAATGTGTCATGCATGACCACCTGCCGCCAGAACCGGAAATGCGCAGACTACTCACCGATGCCGGATTTCTTGTGGAACAGTTCATCGACGAATCCGGATTTTACTGTATTTGCGCAATTGCTGTTTAGATGATTTTTATTTTAGACGGGTAATCATAATTTCTCCGGGAAAAATCCTATTCAGGGCAGACACATGGGTCTGCACCTACGTTATACATTCATTTCAGACACTATCAATATTAAGCAAATATAACGATTTCTGTAGGGGCGAACCCATGTGTTCGCCCAAACGCCATGTAAATCTTTGTGAAATTACGTCATTAATTATAAAAAAATTGCATCAAACAGGAATAATAGATATTATTTCAGTACCAAATTCAAACGATAAAAATTTACCATAAAAATCAGGAGTGATGCTATGTCAGAGAAAAAAAATGTCAATCGCCGGGGATTTCTTTCAACCGCAGTGGGTTCATCGATGCTGGCGGCTTCAGCCGGTCCGGCAATTCTTCATGCAGCACCACGCAGGCTTGACACACCGGAAATACGTCTTGGTATAGTCGGATGCGGCCCGTATGCTCATGGCAGCTACATTTCCTTTATCACCAACCAGATGGGAGGACGTGCGCACGGTTCCCAAATGAAAATCACCCATATCTGGGGTGATGACTACCACCGGAATTATGCCGGGGAAATGGCAGCCAAAATGGATGATGCGTCGTTTCGTCCGGCGCCGAAACTGGCCAAAGATATCGGCGCGCAACTTGTTCAGCGTCCTTCAGATATGATCGGAAAGGTTGACGCTGTTATGACCATGGATTTCGACAGGTCGGCTGATTTGGCGATACCGTTTCTCAAAGCGGGAATTCCGACTTTTGTGAATCGTCCCTATGCCCCAACAATGGCAGATGGAAGAGCAATTGTATCCGCTGCCGAAGAGTCCGGTACAGCCCTCTTTTCCGGCTCGCTCGTACCCTGGATGGTTGAAACACGTAAACTGAAATCTCAAATAAACCGCGATACCCTCGTATCATTTCAGGCCGATTCCTTATCCCAGACATACGGACGGTATGTTAGCCATGGTCTTGAATTCGTTTACGGTATTGTTGGCGGGCAACTCAATCGCGCACGGCTGACCGGTTGGGATGGCTCCGGTGGATATGATCCGGCATTGCTGCCGCCTCTTCTTGTCGAACTGGAATACAAACCTGTCGGCGACACACCGCCATGCCGCGGGACAGTATATGCCAGTTCGTACCATTTTCCCCATTACTGGTGGTTCAGGGGTTGCCATTCTGATGGCAAAATCGTCGAGGGCGACATTATAAACCATGACGGTCTCGATCGCACCGATGTGGAATATGAGTGGTATGTACCTTTTCTTGCCAGAGTCGAGCAGGTTTTCAGAACAAATACATCACCTGAGGCCGGCACAGATATACTTCACAAACTCGGTACGCTGATTGCCGGGCATAAATCGGCAATGAACGGCGGTGCATGGGTCGGTATGGACGAGATTGAATCGCACCGGTTGTCTTCGACCATCATTTCGCGCTGGGATGAGCGTATCTGAAATGTACTGAATGATCTGAAGTTTTGCGGTTGGACAATAGAAACAATTAATTGCGAGGAATGAAAATATGAAGCAATATCATCGAATTGCTAATAAACCTTTAACTAACATTTTGTGATATACTGATCAAATTTATTTGAGCTAATTTTTCATTTTTTCCGATTTAATTTCATCGACTTCCGGGTACAATTTTTCTATACAATCCGGACAGATTCCATGTGTGAAATGAGCATCGGAATGGCTGGTAATGTATCCTTCCACCTCCTGCCAGTATCCGGAGTCGTCACGGATTTTTTTGCAACTGGCACAAATCGGTAAAAGGCCGCTCAGGGTCCTGATATGCAACAGAGCATCCTCAAGATCAATGTTTGTACGCTTCTTTTCCCTATACATGACATACATCATAACGGCAAATATTATAGCCATAACAAGGAGAAGGCTGACGAGAATTATGATGAGCCTGTTTCGGTATAAAAGCGCTTCATGTTCGATATTCAGACGGCGAAGTACTTCGTTGTCGTGTTCTTTCTGTTCTGTCTCATATATGATTTTAAGACGGTCGATGTTTTTGAGAGACTTTTCTGAGGAGAGACTGTCCTTGAGCGTAACAAACTGTTTGAAATATTCGTATGCATTCCTGTAATCACCTGCCGTTTCGGATAGCTCTATCATGTGGTGAAGCGTCTCTTTCAGAAGTTCGAAATTGCCAGTTACCTCGGTGATATTTTTGCTCTGTTCAAACGCCTCAAATGCGTTTTGACGGTTACCAACTGCTGCATGGGCTAATCCGATATTTTTTAACGTAGTCGCCTGACCTGCCGGGAATGATACTAAATTAGCTAAATCAAGGGCATCATTAAACAATCGCATTGCCTCATCATATTTGCCCATTTTTGTGAGAACAGAACCAATAGCATTCAGGTTCAAAATAATGTTCGTTCGTTCTTTAACCTCTTTACGATATACAAGCGCCTTATTAAAGTAATCGAGCGCGGCATCCAGGTCACCCTCAGCCTCAGCGATATCACCCAGATTGTGTAAGGAATATCCGATTAAGATTATATTATTAATTTCTTTTGCAATTCGTAACGCTTCGTCGTAATGTTGTTTGGCCTCGATCCTTTTTCCAGTACTGTTATATAACATACCGATGTTATTCAACACCCTTGAAACACCCTCCGTATCATTTACCTCTTTTCGAATCCTGAGCGCCTCCTGGTAGTTCTCGAGTGCCGTATCATACAATCCGAGTTGGTAATATGACACTCCTATACTGTTTATCATTGCTCCAAGACGTTTCATATCATTAAGGGCCCGGTAATAATCCCGTGCGGTCGAGTAATACACAAGCGAACTATCATAGTGGCTGATTCTGATAAAAAAGAGGCCCAGAGAACGAGTTGTGTAAGCTATATTTACGGAATCATTATTTGACACATAAACCCGAAGCGCATTATGAAACTCAATCTGGGCTTTGTCATTCTTACCTGCACCACTGAGTGCATGCCCGTAACGAACATACAGATGCGCAATTTCTTTTGGAGATAAATCGTCAGTTTGTATATTTAAAGCATATCGGTAATTTTTAACAGCTAAATCATAATTTCTTGCATTATAATGTATCTCGGCAATATTCTTGTAAGCCTGAACAAGGCCTTTCTGATAACCTGTCCGCTCAGACAGTTCAAACGCCTTATTTAATATATTCATCGCCAAATCCGGGTCACTTTCAATTAAAGCACTACCCCGGCTGTTAAGTGAATCCGCAAGTTCCCGTTTATTGCCTGTAAGAAATTCGGATTCCACCTTTTCCCGTTCTTCGGCAGCAATCGCAGGTAAAACAAACAGCATAACCAAAATCAATAATAAAAGCGCATATTTAAGGACAATATTACCAGTAAGGACTTTTTTATCGCAAATGTAATCCGGCATTATGGACACAGGCACAAAGTTGTGTAAAATTTTATTCACGTTACATATTTCTCCAGATAATTTTCATTATATTGGGGAAGGGGGAAATATCACATCTAGC
>JAFGMP010000078.1 GCA_016927495.1 Candidatus Latescibacterota bacterium
CCTGATTACTTGATTTAAAAAAAGATTTGTCACATCGGAGCTATATTTTCTGAGAGTACATATCATGATAATCCTTTAATCATGCAAATCGTGGTTCAGACAATGAAAGAGCCAAGGGATATACGAGACAGTGAAACATTGATGCTATCCTCTTTACTTTTTCATGGATAGAAAACGCTATAACATATTAAAATAAAAGGATTTACAACGAACTGCCACATGGGTTTTGGGGGATCGCCAGATACTGATTTTTAATCCAATTAAAAAAAGTCCGGCAAAACACCGGACTTTTTCATGAAGCACACGTTATCGATGACTGTTTTATTTGAGCAGCGTCATCTTCATTGTCTTTGAGAAATTACCGGATTTCACTGAATAGAAATAAACGCCTGCTGATAAACCGGAAGCATTCCATGTTACCGAATGATTTCCCGCGCTTAAAAAATCACTGACAATCGTATCCACTTTCTGCCCGGCAACATTGAAAACATCTATGTTCACAATGCCTGCTTCGGGAGCGCTGAAGTTGATGGTGGTTGTCGGATTGAACGGATTGGGTGTATTCTGGTTTACCGCAAAGGTTGCAGAAGCAGCTTCATCAACAACTACTGAGCTAGTGATCACACCTTTAATTGAGTCATGACCGATCCACATGAGTCCGGCTATCGGAGTCTGATTCGGATTGTCTTCTTTTGATACGGATGAGGTATTGTCCGAGTAGATACCGTCATAAGGAGATCCATAATCGACATTATTCTCATAATATTTTCTCGATGCCGTTTCAGCAGCATAGGAAAGATTACCTATACCGGTTCCATCAGGGCCAGCGAGTGCGAAGGAAACAGCACCAAGGTCATAAAGCGGGCCAAGAGCGAAGTTATTTGCATCGGCATCAAATGAGGTCCAGAACGGAGGTGTTTTATAGTCGTTACATACCCACGGTTTGCTTGAGTCTTCGAAGAAATGATGGTCAAATACATAGTCTCCATTTTTGTTCGACTATTTTACGTCATATTTCCGTCGCATGGGATGATGTGTACGGAGGTGTTTTCAGCGGATTGAAGCATGTGGACGATAATATATGGAATATGGGTAAACCACTTTATAATCATGCGGAATCTCTCATCGGACTTTTAGCGATTATTGAACATACAGGTAATTCGAAAGCAATCGAGTGGTTTTCGAAAATCTATGATTTTACTATTCGGAACTATGTCCAGAAAGACCGTGGATATATACTCTGGCAGGATAACGGTGACAGGCAAGTTACATTACAGGAACACGGAGCCAGAGCCGAAAATTTCATCACCCACGTCATCTTGCGCTCAACCTGCATGCTCTTAACAGGATAATGGAGAGGAAAGGCAAAACATCCGGAATCATTGAATAAATAACACCGGTATCGATTAATCCTGATTTTTTAAAAAAAGTTTTTCATGACAAAACAATACAATATTTGCAACTATTTAACTCTTGTAAATCAGTGTTCGTTAGTTTCTGTGTATATTTGAATTAAATTCTATTCATCCTGGCTGAGAATATAATTTTGGAATTCACGAATTCGTATATTATGATCCTGAATTCTTTTGGCGAGTATTTTAATTACCCTGCGCATTATACTCAAACCAATCATGGGTTCTTTCCCTATAAGATTGTTGATATCCTCTGAGCGAATTGCGAGAAGCGCAGATTTTTCCATGGCTTCGACCGTCGCTGATCGTGTTTCTCCTGTAAAAACTCCCATTTCTCCGATGGTACCGATTGGATTAATGGTAGCCACCGTCGCCGAATTAACAATTTTTACCGAAAGTTTACCAACCAGCAGGATAAAAATGGCATCTGAGTTTTCACCTTCTTTGCATAAGATTTCACCTTCTTCCAGCGTTTTTTTCATAGAAATGGAAAGAAGTTTATTTTTTTGTACGGGGGAAAGATCAGCAAAAACAGGAATTCTTTCAATAATTTTTATCATCTTGTTTTTTTGTTCTTTTTTGTCTTCATCGGCAGATTCCATTCCTTATTTCCTTTCCGAAAAAGATGACTTCATCAATATAATTTTATTTAACAGAACAATTAAAGATGAAACAAGACACCCCCTTTAAGCGGTCATGGTATCGGAGGTTAAACTTTCAACTACGTCAACAGGCTTTAAAAGGTCATTATAAAACAGATCGAGTTTTTCTTTCGGGTGCGGTTTAGTGACAAGTCCTGCGATTACAGCCCCCGTCAGTCCTGCGGTAATATATATAACCATCTGCCATGGGAGTGACACTTCATACCCGATGAACAAATCCATTTCGCACACAAAAAAGGCTGCAAATGCCAATAAAAAGCTTACCCAGGCAGCTGTCGAGTTTGCACGTCTCCAGAATATACCTATCCAGAAAGGTATTCCCATTAATGCGGGTAATTTCCAGAACAGTTCAAGGGCAGCAATAACTCCGGGCAGATAGAATGCAAAAGCAAGGCTTCCCGCAACAATGAAAAATGAAGTTGCTCTTCCAACAAAAAGATAATGTTTTTCAGATTTTTCTTTTGATATATATGCCTGATATACATTTCTGGTAAATATCCCCGATGCGGCAACCATCAGGGCATCACATGAGGACTGTACTGAAGCCAGCACTGAAGCTATCAGAAGACCGACAAGACCTGTCGGAAGCAGATGCCGGGCCGCAACGCCGAATGCATGATCCGGATTTTCGAGGCTTGGGAACAGGACAATACAGCAAAGCCCGGTAAATGCCCAGGCGACAGTACAAAATCGTTTGATATAGTTACCATAGGTAACTCCGATGCGGCTATCCATTTCGGTTCTACATGCTGCCGCCATAAGTATTGCCTGAGGTTGAAGTGCCCAGCCAAGCATTGCATTGATTACGGTAATAAGTATGAAAAATATGGTGATTTCACCTGGAGCGATAAGGCTGAACATATCATTAGGACCACCGGACAATTTTTCATGAAGCCCGGTAAAGCCTCCCACCCCGGCAATCGCAAACGGCAACAATATAAACGAGAGAATAATAGTCAAAATTCCCTGAAGAAAATCAGTCCAAAATGCAGCAATAAGCCCTCCCGCTATTCCGTAAATCAAAAACAAAGCGGTCATACCGAGTACCGCAACGGCAAAGGAAATGTTTTGGCCGCTCACAGCCTCGATAACCCGTCCGCTGCCGAGCAGCATCGTACCGATATTAAGCATCAGTATAACCATCGCAACAAGTGCATACAAAGCTGCAACGCTTTTATTATATCGCTTTGCGAAATAATCAGCTGTTGTCACTATACGAAGCCGCCGTAAAACAGGACCGATCAACCAGTAGAATGGATTTACCAAAAGCCAGAGCCATTGATACCAGATGCCAGCAAGACCAACCTGATAACATTTCGAAATAACACCCACAGCCTGATCGGAATGAGTGCCTGTCCCGAAATTAAACATCATGGTCATGAATTTCCCGAAACGACGCCCTCCGATAAAAAAATCACCTGTATTTTTTACCGATTTCGAACTTATAACACCAATAATAACGATCACAATGAGATAAACGAACAGAACAACAATGTCGAGAAAATGAATCCCTCCCATACTAAACCTTTCTTTGTATCATTTAATTACATATTATTTCACCCTTGTAAGTATAATGGAACAATACGATAAAAAACAGAATAAAAATTCTTTCGCAGATTTTTTTAAATAAGTCACATATAAATTTTATATACATTATATATCAATTCATATTTATTGACAAATATATGAAACTTGATTATATTTAAATAGTCTTAAATGGTAACATAAAGTATGATGATTTTTTTGGAGTTAAATAAAAAAATGACAATATTTCAACCGACAAATTACCTGCGTGATACAGGACAAAATAAAACAGAAAAAACCGGATTAACACGTTACCTGAGAACCGATCTGGAACGTATCGATACGATTACCGGCGATTCGACCGAAAATGTCAGAAACTTTACAAACCGTTTACAAACATCGCAGGATACGACACAACCTCAGCAAAATGATATGTATACTACCGGAAATAACCTGCAAACATCGATATTCATATCTAACCGGCAGCAGGGGATAAAGATATACCGTGAAAACAATGGAACATTCGGCAATAACAATGGAACGTTGCTGGGTGGAAACACTGTAAACAGTAAGGCAGTCAACACACTTTTCAATACCAATACAACAGCATCTGCCATCACATCACGGACACAAAACACCGGAACAAATGCGGGAACGCTTACCACTAATCTGCTTAACAACGCAATTCGTGAATACACGACTTTTTCATCGCAGTCATCATACAATAAAACAACACTACAGCAGGACGCGGGAACATACCTGAGAACCCGTCAGGCAACTCCTCTGGGGGCTGAATTGGTGCAAATTCAGACCTCACAGTCGCAATCAGCGCTTAACATCCCGCCGACGTTAAGTTATGCCCGAAGCCAGGGTATCGATCAATACACTCTTATCAACTCACCGATAAAAGATAACGGCACAGTCAACAGGAACACCGTCGACCTCTATATCAGTACCAATCCCACTCAACGGCTGGCAACACAACTGCTGCCATGATTAAGAATTTACCTCAGCAGCAGC
Source organism: Candidatus Latescibacterota bacterium (assembly GCA_016927495.1). Taxonomy (GTDB): domain Bacteria; phylum Latescibacterota; class Latescibacteria; order Latescibacterales; family Latescibacteraceae; genus JAFGMP01. The sequence continues at coordinate 4,619 of JAFGMP010000078.1, forward strand.
ATCTTTCTCGCAAGAATATGGTCTTCAGTTTCTAAAGTATAAATGTACAATCCACTTGAATAATGTGAAGCATCCCATTCTATAGCATGATATCCGGCACTACGGTATTCATTAACAATCGTTTCGACTTTTTTACCCGTTCACACTGAAGATGTTTAATCTTACGAACGAGTCTTTGGGTAGTTCGTAAGATATCGTGGTGATAGGATTAAACGGATTTGGGTGATTATGATAGAGCATAATATCAACCGGTTCTGTTCCTGTATTAATGGATGTAATCGTATAATTCGATTCATGCGCACCCATATCAGGAGCAGAACCGTAATATTCGCTATTGGTCGGTATTTTTCCTGCATCTATACAAGGGGAATCAGGACTTAACCTGAAATCTCCATTTTCCGGGTCTATAAATAATGGATCGGTGTAGATATTCCCATCCCCCCAATTAATTATTGGATGACTGTGTTCCGCATTTATATCTTCAATAGCCTTCATCCCTCCCCTAAAGTTCGAATATGAAATCTTTGATACACCAAAAGCTTCGTTGATTATTATATTACTCCATATTATACTATTTGAAATGGATACACCATTCCCATGGTTTAATACAATACTGTCATTCCACACGGTAGATTGAACTATATCAATACTTGCCTCAGTATCTATTTCTATTCCCAGTTCGTTATCATATATTGTTACATTTTTTAAGCTTATGTAGCTCTCATTTACATTAATTCCAAATCTTTTATTTCCGTGTATGAAGCCATTTTCCATTCGTATTGGACACCAACACTATAAAGGCCATTTTCATTATTACATATTTCCACATTTTTCATTCTAATCCCACCACCAAAACCTCTAATACCTGTGCCTCTATTTCCTTGTATAACTGAGTTTTCTATCAATGTAGTATAGTAAGCGACCATTGAACCTTCTGTAGTAACAATTCCGTCTCCAATATTATTGAATATACAAACATTACTAATACGAGGTTCCCCTATATAAACACATATACCCGCAGCATCGATATCGTAAGAAATATGTTCATCTGCTTCATAATCCAGAGAAGAATCCACAACATTATTGCATATTTTCAAATACTCAAGCTTCGGTCCGGAATGATAACAGAGTATTCCCCCGCCTGTTCGTGCGTATCCATTGGTGAGTGTAAACCCGGACAATACTGTTGTTGAATCCTCGCCACTCTTAAAAGCAATAACATGCCCATTTTTATTTCCATCGATAACTGTTTTTGATATATACGATGTATCCTGAGTAGTAATAAAGAGTGATCCGAGAACGATATTTTTGCCGTTGAAATTAATGTTTTCATAGTAGGTTTCCGGGTGGACAAGAACGGTATCCGCTTCACTCGATGCATCGATTCCATCCTGAATAGTCTTATAATTATCAGGGATGTTGATGGTCTCGGCGATAACTGTATGTGTAGAAATTAGATGAAGTATGGTAAAAAGCAAGATACGGAAACAGGTTTGTCGCAGCATGGCAAGTATCCTTTGTTTACGGTAATTTAATACACTTGTATAGTAAAAAATATTGATGCTATCTGTCAAGATAAATATTACAAATTTTATGAATCATACTAATGTTTATAATTCATAGTATTTACTTGATTTTCACCGAATTAAAAAATTTTCGCATATAAAGTTACCTCCGCAAAGTTTATATACATCATAGAAATCTTAATTTAAGCTATTGTTTTTATTAAACTCACCCCCTCGTTCCCCCTCTCTTGAAAATAGAGGGGGATGACCACCCGGCTCCGTTCCCCTTCTCTTGGCAAGAGAAGGGTATTAGGGGATGAGTTCGGGAGATGGGATGGGGAAAAGTTGTTATAACTTTATAAGCGTTAAAAATTTTAAACCCTATATTTTGAAATTGTATCGGAAACATAATTTGGTTTATCCACTAAATATTTTTTATATTTGAGTAGAATTTTTTTTGCTCGTATTGCGAGGAATGAAAATGACGAAGCAATTTCATAAATAAAGCATCATAATATGATGATAAATACATTTGAACAGCATAATATTAATTCCGGAGCAAACATGAAACGTATCGTACGTAAACAGGCAAATATATGTGAAATAGACCACCGGCTGAAACCGGTAATCCGTGTGCAATCCGGAGAAAGTTTCATTCTTGAAACAGAGGATGCCGCCGCAGGATATCTCCGCGACGATAACATACTCCCCTACGCTGCAAATCGTCCTACTCACCGAATCAATCCCCCGCTTCTGAATCCTGTCGCCGGGCCGGTTTACATCTGTGGTGCGGAAAAAGGAGACACGATTATGATCACTGTGGAACGCATAGTTCCTGACTCTCAGGGTTATACCATTCTGCAGCCGGGGGACGGTCTTTTCGGTGATTCGCTGAAACACAGCGCTACCGCTGAGTATTACTCACGAACACTCAAACACCAGACCGGCGCATCAGGCACACTGGAGGACGGTACATGTTCATTGAATAACCGGATCACATGGAATCTTGCGCCGTTTATCGGAACCATGTGCCTTGCACCCGAACGTGAGGTTCCCGCCTCAATCAATATACAAGGGCCGTATGGTGGAAATCTCGACAGCCGAGATTTTTGCGTCGGTTCGCGGATTTATTTCAATAGTTATAACGAGGGCGGATTGCTGTTTGCTGGTGATGTCCACGGCAGTCAGGGTGATGGCGAACTGACCGGGACCGCCAATGAAATCCGTGCGGAAATCACCTTATCATGCACTGTCATCAAAGGAAAAACAGTTCCTCATGTGCGAATCGAGAAGGATAACGCCATAATCGGTTTGTATTGCGAAAAACCACTGGAAAATGCCGTGAAAGGCGCTGTTTCGAATCTGCTCGACTGGATGTGCGATACTTACGGATTTAACGAGCGTGAGGCATATCTCCTGATCGGAACCTGTCCCGATTTCAGGCTCAATGTATACCAGATGGTCGACATTCCCGGCCTGTCATATACGGTCGGAGCGGAACTGCCGAAGAAGTATGTGGAATAATTCATATATGGATAAATCGAATCGAGAATGATACATTATATATATGTATCTAAAGTATTGGGGCACAGCATGATGTGTGTCCCTACTCCGGGCATTTTCTGTTTGAACTAAAGTCTGTGTATGGCTCCGGTTAAAAGCTTCTCCGGTAGGTAAACCTTAATTCTCTCGATGGTTCGGGACGTTCATCGATGAAACCGGCAATATCTTTTTTAGTGTTGCGGAGTATGTTTTTCACATCGAGTTCAAGCATGAAGGCGGTACCGATGTGCCATTTTACCGCACCATTAAGGTATCCCCTGTCAGCGGTAATGGTTTCGTCCTCATTGTCGTTTGTGGCAAAATCATATTCGGCACAGATATCGAAGTTGCTGCCTATATTTTTGTCGATACCCGCCCAGAATGAGGGATCCTCATCACCGTCATCGGTCTCGAGCGAAAAATTGACACCGCCGTGAAAGCCAAGATCACCGAACAGCTTGTAATTCCTTGAAAGTACGAGATATGCGCCGCGTGATTTTGTGCGAAATCGGTTGAGATTCGATCCTCGTGCGAAGGGCCCGAATCCCTGTGAATCGAAACCGATGGCTAATGCAGGATTTCTTTCTGTTTCCTCGATGATCCGAACACGAACCTGAAATGCGACATGAGGCTGCCAGGTCACCTTTCCTGCACCAACTATTCCGGCTCCTCCGTATGAAACACCAACGCCTAATAATTCGGTGACTCCAATTCCGATTGTTTGAACTACACCACCCCCATCAAAAAGGCAGGTTTCCATAAGCAGGCTTTTACCGGGTATTGACCCGGCAGTCGGTGCATCGACCAGCCTTGTAGGAGTCAGCGTTTGTGCAAAAAGGTCATAAGAAAGACACAAAAAGGTTATTGATAATACGAAAATAAATATTTGAATTTGCCGCCTGTATATATCATCCATCTTCCTGCCCTATCCCGTACTGTTTGATTTTCCTGTACAGTGTCCGTTCCCCGATTCCAAGAAGCTTTGCCGCTTTTCGACGGTTACCATGGGTATGTTCAAGCGCATCGGCTACTGCCTGCTGTTCGAGTTCTTCGAGTGTAGATTCACCGCCGTTCTCGATGGGAACAACTTCCCTAATATGTGGATATTCCTCTGTCCGTGCAATAATACGGTTCTCCATGAGTAATTCTTTTATTTCCGTAATGTCTTTTTTCAGGTCAAGCAAAGAACGATAAATTAACTCACGTTCCATCTGATCTGTTGATTTCTCTGACGGAACCGGGAGCGTATTCTGCCTGTTCAGGTCTCTCAGCAGGTGCGGCGGGATATCATATGTATTGATAACAGGATTTTGTGTCAGGGCAAGCGTGCTTTCGATAAAATTCCGCAATTCACGGACATTTCCGGTCCATGGCATCCGTGAAAGCGTATCTTTCGCCTCATCGCTGAATCTCCTTTGTTCGAGCCGGTTATCTTCAGCATACAGGCGTGTCAGACGGTCAATCAGTATCGGTATATCTTCAGGGCGTTTTCTGAGAGGGAGAACATGTATTTCCAGCACTTTGATACGGTAATACAAATCTCTGCGGAATGTTCGTTTCTCGACAAGTTCAGCAAGGTTACGGTTGGTTGCTGCAATTATCCGGACATCGACAGGAATAATCTCTGCACCTCCCACCCTCATGATCTCACGTTCTTCGAGAACGCGCAGCAGCCTGATTTGTGTGGAATGCGGAATCTCGCCAATTTCGTCCAGGAAAATGGTGCCGCCATGCGCACGTTCAAACAAACCAGTCCGACGTGTCGCAGCGCCGGTAAACGATCCCTTTTCATGGCCAAAGAGTTCGCTTTCAAGAACTCCTTCAGCAAGCGCTGCGCAATTTATTGCCAGAAACGGTTGATCCGATCTCCGTGAAACTTCGTGAAGTGCCCGTGCGACAACCTCCTTGCCAGTCCCGCTGTCTCCGGTAATAAGGACCGTGATCGGTGTAGGACCGATCTGTATTATTGTCTGGATAATTTCTTCCATCGCCGAGGAACGGCCAATAAGTCCAGCTTTCCGTACAATTGTCGAACGCATTTTTACACGGTGCAGCATTTCAATGAATGCCTGTTTACGAAGTGGTTTATCTATCGAATAGTGGGCGGAAAGCCGGCGGCCGAGTTGTTCACGCTGTTCATGATCGAGTGGACCGAGAAGTAATACAACCGTTTCGGATAATTCCTCTGCATATTCTCCGGCAAGCATTATAAGTTCTGTCGGGCGAATCGAACAGTCCATAAAAACCATATCAAAATCACGGGTTTTTATTTTTTCCGAAGCTAACGATACATCGGACACAACATTAAGCCGATCGATCTTGCTGTCGGTATATTTCTGAACTGCTGTGATGGTATCGTTGTCTTTTGAAAGAAGAAGTATGTTCATGAGCAATTAATCGGAAAGCCTAAAAGTAGAGATCGTGCTTGAATTGTTCAACGTTGAAGATAGTGACATCTTTTCCATTCATCATAATGTAGTCTTTATCTTCAAGCTGTTTCAAAACACGTGTGACTGTTTCACGGGTTGTACCAACCATATTCGCCAGTTCCTGATGTGTGGGACGGGATTTAATAAGTACCTCGTTAGTGTCACGTACTCCCCGTTCATCGGCTAACTGCAGCAGAATCCCGGCGATCCGTCCTGTCACATCGAGAATTGCAAGACTTTCGATACGTTCGTCAGCCTTACGAAGCCTTGAAGCAAGCTCTTCAAGAAGCCTCAAAGCTATACGCGGATGGTCTTCCAATAACCGGTAAAATTCAACCCGCCTTATCATCTGAATTTTTGCATTATCCATTGAAACGACAGTTGCCGAACGGGGTTTACCGTCAAGTAACGACATTTCTCCGAAGAAATCACCCTCGTTCAGGATTGAAAAGATGACTTCTTTACCCGATTCGGAAAATGTGGTAACTTTAACTTTTCCCTGTAAAATGATAAACAGTGTGTCGCCATCTTCATCTTCGAGCAAAATAATCTGGTCTTTGGGAAATTTCTTTGTAATGGACACTCTTTTGATCGCTTCAAGCTCTTCGTTGGTAAGCGAAGAAAAAAGAGGTATTTGTTGTAATATATCAGTCATACATCACTCCGGCAAAATATGAATCTATCATAATCGTTTATAACAATATTTTATGCTTTTTTTATAGTAAATGCAATATAAATATCATTCTTCAATTCGATTATAAGTTTCAACAATATAATTAACAAGACTAAACATGACAATAAGAGTTTTTTTAAAAAAATTCCGCGTGGTAAAAAGTCCGCTATTGAAGTATTTACAATGATGTATAACATCAGGTATAATTTTATTCCGGTAAAGGAAATTATACAGGCGCAGCTACATCTTTCAGTCCTTTAATAAACCTTATCAGTCCATCGTAATTAACAATTCTACCTCATTTATCATTTTCCCCTACACACAAACAGTCTGTTATGCGTATATCATAGTAGACTAACAATTGATAACAATCAGATCTTTGACTACGAAAAAAATCAAGGAAAGCGGAGGTAAGAGCATATCGAAAAAAATTATGTGCATACGGAAACTGACATCAATGATCCGGCAGTGTTCAGCGAACTGTTTAAACGCCACAGTGCGCGGGTACACTCTATCGCGTACCGGATGACCGGGAATGCTGAGGACGCAAAGGATATCACTCAGGATGTTTTCATCCGTCTCTACCAGAATTTATATCGGATCGTATCGGACATTCAGGCCGGAGCATGGCTCAATAGAATGACAGTTAACAGGTCAATAGATATTCTGCGCGGGAAAAAGAATCGTTGGTCGATCCTTATCGATGAACAAACCGAATCAGTTGAATTGTCTCATTCCTGCCCCGGACCTGATATTACCCTTGAACGAAAGGAAACTCATTATATAATCGGAAATTTGCTCGATTTATTGAGCCCCAATCAGCGTAAAGTGTTTGTTCTCCGGGATTTGGAGAATTTCAGTACGATAGAAATCTCTGAAATATTAAAATGCAGCCAGGCCACAGTGAGAGTTCATCTTTCAAAAGCGAGAGACAAGGTCAAAACCGCATTGTTGAAACGCTACCCCGGAATAACAGACTCATATAAAGTTAAAGGAGGTAATGTAAAGTGAAGTGCATACAGGTACAAAAGTTGATAGTGCTTTACGTATCAAGTGACTTGCCTGAAAAACAAGCCAACCACGTAAAATCCCATATCGAAGATTGTCAGGAGTGCGCAACGACACTTAATGAATACCGTACATTTCGTAATACAATCAAAAGCCTTGCAGCCTCCGATACAATCCCTTCATTACCGGAAAATTTCTGCGAAACAACGCTGGGAAAAGCGATGAGCTACAATAATCATCTCCGGATCCAAGAGAAATCTATAATATTTAAAACATTCATTTTTCAAAAAAAGTACGTGGTTGCAGCAGTAGCACTCCTTATTTTCACTGCAACAATCACAGCCGGACTTAATCACCACTTTCATAAAATGCAAATCGCCGAACGTCTTGAAGAAGTGGAGCAAATCGTGAAAAGGCCGGAACCTACTGTTATGGTGGATCACTCGCTTCTGGATAATCCTCTGTTGGAAGGGCCATATACGCTTGCATCATGGAAACCTGCAGATACCGAAGGTATTATTGCAGTGCTTCACAAACCCGATCCAATTAATAAACCAGAAACCTATGTTGTCGACTATATCGGTGAATTTACCGGTAACAGCGGTTCCGAGTTTCTCTGGAGTCGCCTCGACCGTGAACAACTCCTTGCAAGGGCCGGTAGTGACGATAACGTTTACATAATATATTACCCCATGTCAGACTCCCGTCAGCGGCAGATCATCGCGACTGCGGTCAAAAGAAAATTCAAACCATATTTCAAGAATGGAGTATAACCATGTTTCATAGACACATAAAGGTTTTGTCGGCTATTTGCCTGATTATATTACTATTCAGCGGATGTGTTGTTACCTCTATATACCCTCTTTATACGGAAAACGACACACCGGTATTCGACAAAGAACTGGTCGGCACATGGCACCAGAATGATGATTACTGGATGTTCGAAAAGGATCAAGATAAATCCGAAAATACACCTGATTCGGAAAGTAAATACAGGCTTTTCGTTTTCGATGGTAAAACCACCGGTAAATTTCAGGCGGTGCTTTTTCCAATTGGCAATAAACGGTTTCTTGATATTTTCCCCGCCGATCCGGAAGAGGCTAATGAATGGTATTACTGGCACTTGCTGCCATCACACTCTTTTTACCTTGTTGAGATCAAAGATGATGAGTTACGGCTCGGTTATGTCGATTATGAATCTTTCGAAGATATGATCAAGGAAAATCGCGCCGATATTGATTACATGGAATACGATGACCGATACTTTTTCACCGCTAAACCGGAAGCTCTTCAGGCATTTATACTTAGATGCGCGGAACATAACGAGTTAACAACTGAAGTATATAAACGTCAATCTCGATAAATCTATGACAACATCCGATAAACATAAATATACTATATAACTATGTGGCAAACGTAGGGGTACAACAGATTGTGCCCTTTTTTTATTGCAAGGTCAGGGATAATCGTAGGGGCGAACGGCGTTCGCCCTGAAATGTTTGGTGTTTAATTGTTTGTAGGGGCAGACCCTGCGGATGCTCTTGAAAATGAAAAGATTTGAACACGATTTACAGGATAAACCGAGATTAACAGGATAAAAAATGAGGAAACAAAAAGGATATGTCGCGTCGAAGCGGAGTTAACCGGAAAGATAGATCATGGTCAGCATTTTATTATGGTGATCTGCGGTTCAGACAATAAAATAGACGTGGTAAATACCATTAGAAGTAAAACAAAATGCTGTTTTTCTAACTTCCCTTTATGGCATCATGGCCCGAATCGGCTATGCAGCAATGACCGTTTGCCGAACCGTTATGATCGATAATCCGGGTAATTTTCGGATAAAATGTTTTACCACCCGACAAAACTTTATCAAGATATCTGAGAAGTGCAAATGAACATCCTAAAAAAACAAATGCGGTAATAATCGGAATTATACCTGTAGAGAAATGCTGTGCAACAAAATACCCTATCATCATGGCAATAACCGGAACAATCCAGACCAGAATTGATGAAATAATAACTTTCGAGGGATCAGCTTCAAATACTATATGATCGGAAACTTTGGCGCCATAATCATTCGACACAAAAATTTCTCTGTTTTTTGCGGCTCCGGACTGACAATAACAATGTGCCGAACATGATTTACATTCCGAGCCGGTCTCCACCCGTATTTTGGCTTTATTCCCATAAAGAAAAGTTACTATACCGCGGCCTTCCATTAAGCATCATTCCTTTCTATGGTTATTTCACGCGTATCTCTGACGATAAGTTTCAAGGTAACAGTTATCGCGTAGGGCGGTATACGGTCATCAAGTTTTTCCGCCCACTCGATAAGACAGATACCATCGCCGTATAAATAATCATCAATACCCAAATCCTCGATTTCCTTAACGGAATTCAACCTGTAGAGATCCATATGATATAACCGGAACTTGCCGTTATATTCATTTATAAGGGTGAACGTCGGACTGGTAATTTTCTCCTGAATTTCGAGAAATTTTGCCACTCCACGGGCAAAAACGGTTTTCCCCGCGCCTAAATCTCCAATCAGGGCTACAACCGAGCCGGGTTCAAGTGTTTCGGCAAACTCATGGGCAACCTTAATAGTATCTTGTTCACTGTGTGTGATATGTTTCATAATCATCGGGAGCGTAATACTCCGACCGGTAAAATCATCTCTTCCATTGAAATTCCGCCATGTTGCAGCGTACTCTTAAACAATTTTTCATATTCTCTGAAATTGTTGGGATAAACAAGAAAATTATCATATTTTGCAAAAAGGTAATTTGTACCGGGACCGACCGATGGCAAACCATATACTTCAGGATTTTCAATTCTGAGAACTTCCGAGGGTTCGCATTTCAGGTTGCGTCCATATTTGTAACGAACATTGGTCGATGTGGTCCTGTCTCCTCTCACAATACTCGCTTTTTCTCCAGTGATACTACCATGATCGGTGGTCATTACCACAGTGGCTCCTTCTTCGGCCGCGGCCCGAAGTATATCGAGCAGTGAGGAATGCTCAAACCAAGATCGCGTCAGGCTTCTGAAAGCTGCCTCATCAGGTGCAATTTCCTTTAATATGTAATTCTCCGATCTTTGATGTGATAAAAGATCGATAAAATTAAAAACGACTGTTATAAACTGATTTTCCCGTAACGAACCGAGTTTTTTATAAAAAGCCACAGAATCATTGGTATTGAAAATTTTTTCATAATGAGGTTGCCGATCAAGCCTAATACCTTTTCGTGCCAGATACATGTCAAGCAGGGATGATTCGTAATTGTTCATACCAACCTCATCATGCCCTGCAGATTGCCATATATCAGGATATATTTTCGCTATCTCGTCCGGCATAAGTCCTGCAAATAATGCATTACGGCAAAACGGTGTGGCTGTCGGCAAAATTGAATAATAATACTGACGGTCAATATTGAATATCTCATCGAGTTTAGGTTCAATTGCAAGCCAGTGATCCAACCGGAAACAATCTATTACGATGAAATATACTTTTTCGCCTTTTTTCAGGAGTGGCGCAACATGATGATCGAGAAGTGTGTGAGATAATACCGGCCTATCATTTTTAATCCATGAGCTGTAATTTTTTTCTATATACATAGTAAATTCACGGTTACATTCTTTTTTATGGTCCGCATGTATTTGTTTCAAACCGGTATCGTTGTAAACTTCAATTTCTATATCCCATGCGGCTATGGTAGCATATAATTGTATCCATGCATCATAATCCATTCCAAAGGTAAGCTCCTGACGGTTCTGATTTAGCTGACGTGTGTATTCACGGCTGACACGTTCGCTTCTAAGTTGTCGTACGTCGAGCAGCCGTTTTAGCGTCGTATATATCTGGCTGGGATTTACCGGTTTGATGAGGTAATCACTGATTCTCGATCCCAGAGCATCATCCATGATATGTTCTTCCTCGCTCTTTGTGATCATTATTACCGGCAAACCCGGATCATAATTTTTTAATTCTGTGAGTACACTGAGGCCGTCTAATCCCGGCATCATTTCATCAAGAAGTACCGCATCGAACGTCTTTTCTTTAACAAGTGTGATCGCATCCTGACCATTCGTCACCGGCGTAAGTTCATACCCCTTTTTCTCCAGAAATATTATATGAGCTTTGAGCAGATCTATTTCATCATCTGCCCAGAGTATTTTTCTTTTCATTATTTACCGCCTTTTCATGTTCTATTGCAGGTAAAATTATCCTGAAAGTCGTTCCGGCTCCGGGTTTACTATCGCTCAGGAATATTTTACCATCGTGATAATCTTCGATGATTCTTTTTACAAGACTCAATCCCAATCCCCATCCCCGTTTCTTTGTTGTAAAACCAGGTTGCATAACTTTTTTTTGTTCAGAGTAAGGAATGCCTTTTCCATTATCGATAAAATCCAAAATAACATGCTTGAAATCTTTTGACATCGATCCTTTGACCGTTATTATCCCGTCTTTCGATTCAATCGACGCAAGAGAGTTTTTAACCAGATTCTCAAATGCCCAGTTCAGTAATTCGTGGCTGCCTTTTATGTATCTTAATCCTTGATATTGCCCGTCAAATGTAACACTCCTTTCCATACGAGGAGCCCGCACACGAAAATAATCCAATACACCATCAATTACTTCCGAAAGGTCAATAAGTTGCAACTCAGGTTTTGATCCGATACTTGAAAATCGGGCTGCCACTCTGGTGAGTCGTTCCACATCACGCTCCATTTCAGTCACAGCCTGATCGACCAGCGGCTTATCTCTGTCCGTTTTCAGTAACTCAAGCCAACCTCCAAGAGAACTTATGGGAGTGCCCAATTGATGTGCCGTTTCTTTAGCCATACCAACCCAGATCGACCGCTGTTCTGCATTGGTGATATTCTTAAACCCCATAAATCCGACAAAAAGCAGAATCAACAGAACAATAAACTCAATAACCGGTAACCAGCCAATCCATGATAAGAACGGGACATCTCCATAATGAAACAACCATGTATCGAGTACAATGACATCATAATTGGTAACGATATCGTAGATGAGTCCGTGTTCGGTAACAAGTTTTACAAAATTTTCAAGTTTTTGACGTCCTTCTGTTGTCGTGTCATTTCGGGCAACATTAACATCACTCCAGTAAAGAGGTTCCCCATTTTTCTTCTTCACAAGAATAGGCCATATACTTCTCGCATTAATACCGTGGAAAACCAGCGGTGGTTCATCTTTTTGAATAAATACCAAGGGCATCGAAATCATGTCCAGTTTACCGATTATTATCTTTAATCCTAAAGAATCCGAAATGTCTGCGTTTATGGCACGTGAATAAAGGTAGGTACCAAGAGTATCGGTAACAACTACCGGAAAGCTTCTTGATGGCGGATATTCAAAAACAGTAAGTGTATCGGTGCGGTGGTCGAGTCTTAGTCTCGGTATTTTTTCCGGTGGATTTGTTTCATCCATATTTTCTATCAAACGGCGAAGTTTGCGGTATGAAGCTTCATCCTTTTTATCGGGTTGTATATCTACGTTTTGCCAAAGTCCCTGAATGGGATTAAGCTGATCATCGGTAATTATGCGCGGGAGAGGTGAATCTTTTACGTATTCAAAGAGACTGCTGACATCCGGGAGGGTCGGATCAATAATATCGACATATATAGCCACCTGTATCCGCGCCACAAGTTTTTGGAATTCTCTAACGTGGTTAAAAATAATCTGTGTATAAACCCATATTGCTATAGCAACCGCAATAAGAATTATAAAGATTACAGCCTTTACAGTACCAGGGGAATATTTTTGAAACCGTCTTCGTTTTTCAGCCATAAGAGTGTCTGATTTTTACAAATAATATCGTTACTTATTGCCTATTTAAACTTCATTTTCATTGAAATCATTACTTATTCTTAACATTATCAGTATCAATTGATCAGATCAACAAATCCTTAATTAATGTGCTCCTTTTGCGCCAAGAACTACAAAAATAGTAGCAATAATTATTTTGAAATCCATACTGAGAGACATGTTTTCAATATAGTACAAATCATATTTTAACTTTTCACGCACATCGTCGAGTGAACGATCATAGTTATGTTTTGTTTGCGCCCAACCTGTAAGGCCAGGTTTAACTTTTAAACGTAAGGGATAATACGGTATTTTTTTCTTAAGTTGTTCGACAAAAAAATCACGTTCGGGCCGCGGCCCCACAAGGCTCATGTCTCCTTTAAGAATATTGTACATTTGTGGAAGTTCATCAATTCTCATTTTACGTATTATTCTGCCAAATCGAGTCATACGGCTATCGTTTTTTTCAGCCCAGACAGGACCTGAATGTTTTTCTGCATCTGCCACCATAGATCTGAATTTCCATAATTTGAAAATTTTTCCTCTGTATCCAACACGTTCCTGGATGTAAAAAACAGGGCCTTTTGATTCAAGCTTTATCACAACAGCAACAATACAAAACAGAGGGAAAAGTAATACTATAACGGTAAGAGCGAAACAGACATCTATCAATCGTTTTACATTTTTCTCCCATGGTGGAATAGGTTCTGAAAGAATCCGTACCATCGGAAATCCATATAACTGATTGAACATCATTCTGCCGGACAGAACATCGGCAGGTCCGGGTAGAATTGAAAAATCCACATCATAAGAGTCCGCAGCAGAAACCAATTTGAATATTTCATCCTCTTCCTTGAACTCAAGCGCGATAAGTACATCAGTTATACGATAATTTTCGATGATTGAATGTAGATCCTTTACTGAACCGAGGACTTCAAAGTCGTCAATTTTTTTGAATTGTTTTCCACGTTCGATTGGGATAACACCTTTTACATCATATCCGAGAGCGGGAGCATTTTTCAAATTCTTGAGCATTTCTACAATATGCCTTACATCTCCGACAATGATCGATGGGCGACGACCCACACCATGACTCAGCAGAGATCGTTGTATCGACCGTACAGTAAGCCTTCCTGCGCCTACGAGCACAACAAGAGTAGCCCAATATCCTAATGTAATAAGTTTACCGGCAGAAATTTCAAACACCTGTGAAAACGTAAGCACAAGAAACGCTATCGCACCAATTGTGATGGTTTTATAAACTGAAATAATTTCATCGAAACGAGACGTGTTCTTCCATTTACCATATAACCCGAACATACCGAATAAAAGAAGCCACAATATATTTATTACGATATATGGATCCCAAAACCAGTAGATGGAATGATATGGTTTATCGGGAGAAAGACCGCTGTAATAAGATAACCAATAAGCAAATACAAACGAAACAGTGATCATTAACTGATCTAAAATCAAGAGTAATATTCTGTCCGGAAATGATTTCATGACACTATTAATTCCTATCGGTGCTCCATGTCCTGTAGCGTTTCCCTATAATTAATTCCACTATTGCCATAAAAGCAGCAAGATTAATTACCGAAAAATAATAGGGTATATAAAAGAAGGAGAAAGATCTCGCAGTTTCACCTCCAACCATGCCAATCATGGCAAAAACATAGAATAATACCTGAAGAGCGAAAACATATATGAATAGATCATTATGAATCAGCAACAAACTTGTAAAAAACATACCAAGTAAAAAAACAGGAACAAACCAGCGCAATAATTTATGACTCCATATCTCAATTGCAAAAAAACCAAATGTTAACGGATTCAGGAAACGACCTTTTTTCAATAATCCATAAAGACTTCTTACAATAATACGTTTTTTTCGCCTGAATTCGTTTCTGTAGGAGTTCGAAGGATTTTCATAAGCAATAGCTGTGGAACAATACAATACTTTATAGTGTAGGCCATAGATTTCCATCGGCAAAACAAAATCACTGATAATGTTTTTATCGAGTTCAATAAAACATGTACGGCGTACCGAATAAATTGCACCATTAACACCAAGAAGGCTTCCCAGCAAACTTTCATGTTTTTTGCAGAATTGTTCATATTTCCAATACGTACTCTCACTTTTTCCAATAGAAGACGTTTCACTGTTTCTGTACCGAAGTTCTCCGCAGACACAACCCACTTGTTGATCCTGGAATTTCATCACCAGTTCTTTTACTGCCTGTTTATCAAACATGCTGTTAGCATCCGAAAAAACCAGAATTTCACCTGTTGATTGACGCACAGCTTCATTCTGCGCGATCGTTTTTCCTACATGTTCCCGAAATTCCACAAGCTTTACACCGCAACCGTTGAAATTCCTTACAATTTCGGGCGTATGATCCTGTGAGCCATCGGAAGCCACAACTATTTCAATTAAATCCTTTGGATAATCAAGTCCAAAAGTATTAAGAATTTTCTTTTCGATAACAGTTTCTTCATTATGTGCAGAGATGATAAATGATACCGTGGGTAATTTTTTTCCCTGAACGGGAATAGTCTCTTTCTTCCCCATTGTCATAAAAATCAACACCAATGGATAACCGAAATATGTATATATAATTAAGCACAAACATATAAAAAAAATGATTTCCATTATATATCTCCGGTATATCCGCCGCAGAATTCCATAAACCAAATGTTTTTAAGAATCTAGTATTTACATGTGAAAAAAACTCAATGTTTATTTTTATTTAAAATAAATATATTCTTTGTTAATGGCAGAAAAAAATAGAATTAATTTCCCGAATTTAATTTGATTTGCTTATTGTATTATTATAAACTTTTACGATTTGCTGTGCAATACCATCATAAGAAAAACGACGGCGCGCAGAATCAGAAAGCTTATCCGGGCCTGATATATTTTTTCCTGAAAGGACCCTGATAACCGCATCTCCAAGAGCACTGGAATCACGCGGCGGAACAAGCAATCCCAGGCCATCCTCGATAATATCTTCCGGGCCTCCCGATCGGGTAGCCACAACCGGACGTCCACAGGCCAAAGCTTCGGCCGCCACAAGTCCGAATCCTTCATGTAAACTCGGCATTACAACTATATCTGAAGCATGAAACCATTGTGGCAACTGTTCTTTGGGTACTCTGTCATGAATATATACAGAATCACCTACACCGGCCTTATTAATTACATGTAAATATCTGATTTTATCTTTAGTACCGGGTTTTGCTCCGAGTAAAATCAATTCGATATCCGGATATTCCTTTAAAATTTTAGGCAACGCTTTTATACAATATTCCACACCTTTAACGGGAACAAAATTGCCTGCGTACAATATTCGTTTGCGTGACATGTTCAGTCCTAATTTACGGCAAGCGTTTTCCTTACTGCCACCTGAAAATATTTTTGTATCTATTCCATTCGGGATAACAGACGTTTTTGTTGATACACCCAGTTTTTTTATCTTTTGCTCAAGCGCTTTACTGACACAAATTATATGGGATGCACGGTTAAGTGAACCAGTAATAGCGTTACTGAGGCCTGGTTTCATTGCAAAATAATTTATATCGCTTCCATGCACCGTGACAATAACCGGAAATCTCTTTGCAAAAGTGTTTACTGCTGCCACACCATCAGGAAATGCCGTATGGACATGTATTAACGAACAACCGTCGAATAGATTGCTGTGACGTTTCAAAGTATAGGCCATACTCGCAGGATAATAAGGCTGCATGAACCACCTGGGAAAAGCAACAACAAAAGGACGAAAGACATAATAACCGTAAGATTCAACAAATTTATGTATCTCTCCAAACCAATGCTGATTGGGTAACGGAGCAATAACCACTAAGTCAACATATCCCGATATACTTTCAAGTTCCTCTTTTACATAAATCCCGCTTATTGGCTCATGTTTACACGGATATAAGTGTGAGACAATTCCTATTCTCATTTATCGGCTCCCCAAAAAGCATTTTTGATTTTTGATGATATCAGAAAAATGTCTTCTTTACGGGGTAGTATAATTTCATGCAGTTTCAATCCGGAATCCTTATGAAAAATAAAAACTAAATATAAAAACCACATAAGGCTCATTGCTGTAAAAGACAGAGAAGCGCCACTTACGCCTATTACAGGCACAAACACCATATCCATTACAAATCCTATAATCGTAATAAGGAATGGTGCGATAATCACCTTATAGGGATATCCATGTCCCCAATACATTCCATTAATGACACTTGCGGCATTTACCGTAATAATACCTGGCAGCATTATGATCAAAGGAATGTAGGCCATATCATATGTCGAATTTGAAATAAGTCTTATAATGGATTTGCCTATTAACAATCCGACCAAACTCAGAACAGTTGAAAAAAGTATAATATTTCGTGTAACTTTCATTGTTCTGATAAAACCTGTCTTTTTATTTTCCTGTACAACATGAGAAAATAAAATTGTTCCGCTGACGTTTGAAACTCTTTGAAGAAGCTGAAAAAATCGAAAACATACTGAAAAAATCGCTACCATTGCCAGACCGTCACCGGTTTTTCCTGAAATCGGCCCCAAAACAAATGTATGAATGTTAACCATTACAAACATACCAGCAACAGCTATACACGCTTTATAACCGAAACTACCGGAAATAGTAAATATTTTCCACGAAGGTTTCCAGTAAAATCCATAATGCGAAATTATTGAAATGAAGGCCCATAATGTTCCAGCCAAAATTCCAAAAAACCAGGCATATACTACAAAATCTATCCCGAGTTTCAATATAACAAGAAAAATTATATTCATTAATAGAGCAACGGAACCCCATATTATAAAAGTAAAACCATATCGAAATAACTTGCCTGCAACCATCAAAATTGATTGACAAGATTCTCTAAGTATTACTGTTATTCCGACAAGTACTGCCATCAATATATATTTAAAAGGGATTCCATATATTATTCCACCCGTAAAGGGCGATAATATCAACGCTGCAATAATTATTAATAAGCCGATTGTTGCGCTGTACCAGAGATTGTTTGCTGAAAGAATAGGAATGAGGTTTTTATTTTTACCTGCGATATTGATATTTGAGAGGCGAAACCATTCTCCAAAGATAAGAGAAATAAACATTGAAAAACGCATAAAAATAAAATAAATACCATTATCTGATTTACTCAGATACAAATAAATTAGCTTATTATTCAAAAATTGAAGAACCAGTAAAATAAGACTGGCTCCCATCGCAATCGAAAAACCTTTTAAAAAGCCCATAACGGCCTTGCTTAGCTCTCAATCCGTAGAAACCGTGCGAGCCGTGCTACTTTTTCCTGGTTTTCCGGACTGGACTCTGAGAGTTTGTTAACGTATTCGATGGTAATGATAGAAACGAGTGAAAAGAAAATGGATGCAGCACCCGCAACTAAAATAATCATTTTTCGCTTCGGTCGTGATTTGTTAATTGCCGGTCTTGCACGATCAAGGATAGTAACGGTGGAAGTTGTATTCTTCTGCTGTATTCGTGATTCTTCATAGTGCTGACGAAGAAGCTCTTCAAGTGTACCGAGAATTTCAACACGCCGTGATAATTTAGTATACTGTAAATTTAAATCGGGAGCATTTTGTAATGGAATAAAAAGCGATTCACGATCTTCACGGGCTGAACCGAATCGCATGCTGTGAAGTTGTTCTTCACGAAATCTGATACTGTTCAGTAATTCGCTTACCAGTGGATGAGAGTTTTTGTATGACTTTGATCTATATTCTTTAAGTGTATTTTCCTTATTCATAATGTCAAGCTCGAGTTCTGCAGAAACAGACAACGCTATTCGTGCCTGTTGAATAGGTGAAATAGCATTTGTTCTTAACTGGAATTCTCTTAGCTCCATTTCAGCCTGAGTAAGAGCAATATCATTTTCCAGAATTTGCTGCTCGATAAAATCGGCTCGCTCCCTTGAGGCACGCTGGTTTATGATTTGGTTCATCGAGTCGAGAAGCGCAACATACATATTTGCTATATTCGCTGCTCTGATAGGATCTCTGTCTTCAACAATGATATCGATCAGTCCTTCGCGGGACAAGGTGACATTAGTCATACCATTAAGTGTATTTAAAGCCAAATCCCGATTGGGAACCCCAAAGGCGTCTACGAGATTAAAACGATCAACAATTGAAATTCCAACCGTTTGGCTTCTTAAAATTCCCATATATAACTCTGAAGGGGAACCTTTCGTACCAAGTCTCAATGTTGTTATCGGTATCTGTGCAAGTACATCTGCAAATCCAAATGCTTTTTGTGTATCGCGGGGTGGCATCAAGACAGCTTTACTAATGTAATATTTCGGTAAAATAAAAGATATTATTGCAGCAAGAGCACAAACAATAATAAAATTTAACAGGATAAAATTTCTCGCTTTATAAAGAAGTAAAAAATATTCCAAAACATTTATTTCTTTTCGTTCCATAATAACTCCGGTGTTGTCGTTAAAGACTTATACTATCAAAGTAACTTAAGCGCTTAGACAATACTCTATACATATTCCTTTTATTCAGTAATTCGCCTTGCGAGAAGGATAATAGTTACAACATTGGCAAAAACCTGTGCCGTGTCTCTGAATAATTCCCATTTATTCAAAGGTATTTTTTCAGGAACATGAATAATATCACCACCTTCTATCCGTGCATTACGACCGGGTTTAAAACGCTGACCGGTTTTTGCCTTAATTATACGGACTTTTCTCGTATTCGCATCAAATTTATAACCGCCGGCTTTTGCGATGTAATATTTAACATCAGCTCCCGGTTCGATTTTTACGTATCCCGGCTCATTTACTGCGCCTGATATACTTATCAGTTCACGTTTGAATGGAATAAATATATTATCTCCCTGCTGAAGCGGTACATCCAAACTCATGTCCTGGTCTATGAAGAGCTTGACAAAATCCGTGGTAATTTCACCTTCCACTGAGCGGTTTCGACTTCTATAATAATCATATTCTTCAGCATTCATTTCAAAAATCCGCATGCGCCTTAAACGCTGATATTCAAGATCCTGAAGTGCAGAAGTTGTTTGCCGTATTAATCGCGCTTCTTCAAGATTTGCCTTATCTGTAAAGCCTCCAGCCATTCTTATTACATCGGTCAACGTAGTTTTACCTGGCATAATTGCATATTCACCTGTATACTTAACCTGGCCGTCGATCAACACACTCGCTATCACTTTATAATTGTATTTTGCCCGCACGTAAAGCCGATCTGATTCCTTAAGTTGATATTCAGGTTTGTCGGGATTGAAAAAGATAGCATCATAAAGATCAATATCAATATTTTGTGGTTCAACTCCGTCATCATCAAACCGTACCAGATTTGCTCTCGATGTATCTGCAAGAACAGTAAGACCACCGCCAAATTCTATAAGGTCGGCAATGGTGTCTCCTTTTTTGAACTCATAAATATCGGGATCGTGTACCTCACCACGTATGATTAAATTACCCATATAGGGAGGAACATGAATTCTGTCCCCTGAACGAATATATGGATTTGCATTGATGTCTCCCATTTTTCGAAAACGAAGCAAATCTACATCAACATGTTCATCACCCCGGTAAATTGTTATAGAACGCTGGCTTGAACCTTGTTTAATAAGATTTGACTCTTTTTCGATTATTTCACTGTTTGTTGTTTTTGTCTCCCGGAACTCGCTGAGAGTTGTCAGTTTTTCGACAAAAATCAGACCGGCTCTTTCAATGATGTCCGACACTCTTTCAAGAGAATTCGTATTTATCATACCCGGCTGGAGGATAAGCCCGGAAATATAAAGTTTAAATCTTCTGGGGCGTGACAATACAACTGAAGCATCGATATCCTTATACTTTTCGAAAACTTTTTCTTTTATAATGGTTCTTGCTTCAGCAAGCGAAATATCGGATACTTTAATTAAACCGACAGTCGGTAGAAGAAAATATCCTTCGGGTGTAACGAAATTTCTATATTCCTGATCAAGTTCACCCCATAAATACACTGCAAGTTCATCACCCGGTCCGATATAATATTCATCAGCGTTTACTGTTTTATCAAAAAGAATTTCCAAAGATTCGATTGAGGTCATTTCCTTGGGTAACAACTGTTGTTCTTCTGCAGTCGTCTGTCCTTCCATTATACTGGGAATATCGACATCACCCGGGATGCCATAAGGATAAGGTGACTGGTTATACCCCCTCATCGCAGAAAATTCGTCAAGATATTCTCTTTGTCCCCACGCAGAATTTACAAATACTGAACTCCAGATTAATACGATAAAAAGCAGTTTTTTATGGTGTAAATTCACAAGTACCGCCTCCTAATAATTATTTTATGCCAAAAAAATA
>JAFGMP010000505.1 GCA_016927495.1 Candidatus Latescibacterota bacterium
ACTCGACAGTCAAAAGTTTAATGTAAGCAATCATGAGTGAATGTCCAGTATTATTTGGTCTGTTTTGCCTCTGAAGAATTAACTGCGTTATCCAGTCTTTACCGAAACTGCATAAATTTCTACGAATAACATTTGAGAGGGCACTACGGGTGACGAACCCGGACGGAATATCGCCACAAGAAGTACGAAGCCAACATCGCGATTTATTCAAAGTTCACAGTATAATAATAAAGGATGAAACTATGGACAAACGGGAAATTGCAACAATGGAAAGAAGAGTAAAAACACTGCAGAAACTACTGGCTGAACTGGGGCCGGTTATGCGTGGAAGCGTCGTGCTTATCGGAACCCGAAACAAACAGTTCTATTTTTCCTTAAACAAAGACAAAAAAACGCATATTATGTATCCGGGGAAAAAACGGGTCAATACAGCAAAGGAGTATTCGGATAATTATAAGAAACTCCTTGATATTGTCGAGGAAATGACTATCCTTACTATGAAACTGCTCAAGCAAAATGCCTGATTATTTACTTAATCAGCCATGGAGAACTTTTGACTGTCGAGTTAGGTTTAGCAGAGAATTTAAACAAATCCCCCCTAAAAGTTGGGACACGGCAAAGCAGGGGGGCAATGTATTAAGTCGGTTTATATATGACAAATTACCCTTTCAATATTAACTGTGCACAAAAATATAAAATTCTCAAGATAGATTATAAATCTATAACTCATTTAAAATCATGCCGAAACTACTTCTCCATATCTGCTGCGGACCATGTGCGACTACGGTGATTGAACGCCTTATAGATGGCTATGATATCACCGGTTATTTTTACAATCCCAATATTCAGCCAGGGGAGGAGTATGAACGCCGTCTCTATGCAGCCCGTGCGGCAGCGGACAGGTTCGGTGTTCGGTTTGTTGATGGTATCTATGATCCGGAGGCATTTTTTTCTGCTGTGAAAGGACTGGAGAATGAACCGGAAAATGGTCTGAGATGTGCTGTATGTTACCGTTTGCGCCTTACTGCAACTGCCGAATATGCCGCACAGCATTCGTTTGAATTTATCGCCAGCACCCTGACGGTCGGCCCGCAGAAAAAAGCTGCTGTAATCAATCCGATAGGTAGCGAAGCCGCAGAAGCTGCCGGAGTTACTTTTATAGATGGTGACTGGAAGAAAAAGGACGGTTTCAGGAGATCGGTCGAACTGTCGCGTGAAATGAGTATATACCGCCAGCATTACTGCGGATGTATATTTTCTATTAGAAACGATTAATTATACTATATTTAATATATTACGGCTCGTTCTTTTCCGCTGCAACGGCAATCCATTCTTCGAGAGAGGTTGTTGATAGCACCCGGAATCCCGCTTTCTGTACCGCATCGATAAAGAGTTGTTCTTCCTCGGCGAGCAATCCCGAAAAAATGATCTGTCCTTCAGGTTTCATGAACTGATAGAGATTGGGCAGGTTGGGCAGAAGGACACCGGATATCATATTGGCAAGTACATAATCTGACGGATCCGGTGTTACCGTATCCAGACTGGCTTCCTTTATGGTTATGTTTTTCTGTACGCCGTTCATACATATGTTTTCTTTTGCGTTATCCACCGAGAACGGATCATGGTCAAAGCCGAAAACACTTCTGGCGCCCAGTTTAACCGCCGCGATTGAAAGTACACCGGAACCGCATCCGGCATCGATCACGGTTGCGCCGTCAAGATCTGTATCCTCGATCCATTTCAGGCACAGTTGTGTTGTGGCGTGTTCCCCTGTCCCGAATGCCATTTTGGGATCGATTATGATTTCTATGCGTGAATCCGAGTTGGTGTAGGGTACCCAGGATGGTCTCACAACCAACCGTGAACCGATTTCGACCGCTTTAAGCCCGTCTCGCCATTTTTTCTCCCAGTCGACATCGGGTATCCTTTCGATAGAGAGGATTGTATATGGTGTGGCGACTGCTGCCGAGGGTATTTCCGAGATTGCCTGTTTAAATATGCTTAATGGGTCGAGTGCATCTGAGGTTCGGCAATAACTGGCTGTGATTATTGTTATGTTATTTTCCGTTCGTTCTTCCAAACCTGAAAACCCGGATTCAAAGATGTATGATGTTATTACATCCTCAAATCCGGGTTCACATATAATACGTACCGAAAACCATTTGGTTTGCGGACTGTTCACCATATATTGTCCGGAAACTTTTTTCACCCCGGAATATCACCGGTATTGATAAGCTTCGATGCCAGGTTGGTCAGGTACTCACCTGAATTATAGTAACCGCTTTTTACCCGCTCTCTTGCGGTGTTAACCACATCTTCACGGGGTTCTGGTTCCGCAGTTTCAATCATTTTTGTCAGTTCGGCTGCAAATTTGGTATTATTTACTTCATAGGTGTCGGTGGCACGGACTGTGTTTTGATCCTTGTTGACCTGATTGACTGCCTGTTGCCTTTGAATCCGTTCTCTGCCTGAAGTATTCCCTGTAGTTCCGGTCTCTTTGGGCTTGTAAATGCCACTGCCTTTCGCCAGTTCACCTGAAGCAAGCGGATTGTTAATATCTTGAACAGCCATAAAATCACCTCGCTATTATTTATACACATCCATTATAAATATACAACGATATAATAAAAAAATCAACACCTTTTAAGATCTTCGATTTACCTCATTGACTTCAATTAAAATACGTCGCTGTCTTTGAGGAATGACTTACCACCCTTTGGAGGTTTCAAATTCGGTGAATCCGAGAGTTGTTCCAGCGCCTTTCTTTCGTCGCGCGATAAATTTTTCGGTGTCCATACCCATACGCGTACCAACTGGTCTCCCGCTCCGTGGCGCTGGAGGTGTTGTATACCTTTTCCTCTCATACGGAATATTTTACCCGACTGAGAACCGGCAGGTATTTTTAGCCGTGCCCGGCCATTTAAAGTAGGCACTTCAATCGTATCACCGAGCGCTGCCTGAATGAATGATATCGGCAGATCATAAATTACATTATCTCCTTCACGTTCAAACAGTTCATGTTCGAGTTCCTCGATGAAGACAACAACATCCCCTGCAGGACCGTTTTTTGGGCCGACATCTCCCTGGCCTTTCAGTGGTATATAATTCCCTGTAGTAACGCCGGCCGGAACATTTATGGTGATTGTCTCGGTATCCCGTGCTCTGCCGGTGCCGGTGCAGGCAATACAAGGATCGCTTACAATTGTGCCTTCCCCGTTACATGCGCTGCAGGGCTGCACGGAAATGAAAGCACCGAAAAAACTCCGTGATTGCGAGTGAATTTCTCCGGTGCCGTTGCATTGAGGACAGGTACGCTGGCCTGTGCCCGGTTTTGCGCCGGTACCGCCACATGTTTTGCATTTCTTATATTTCTTGATTTTTAATGTTTTATCTACACCGGTAGAAATTTCTTCCAGAGTCAATTTCAAATTGACCCGTAAATCAGAACCGCGCTGTGCCGAAGGCTTTCTTCTGTTTCGCCCGGATTGTGTTCCGAAAAAATCACCGAATATCGAATTGGAAAAAATATTATTGAAAATATCCTCGAAATCGTTGGCATGTGTGAAATCTTCCCATGCGAACCCACCGCCGCGGCCCGAAAAAGCGCCCTTTAAGCCTTCCTCACCGTATCGGTCATACCGGGCTTTTTTATCAGCGTCGGAAAGTACTTCATATGCTTCGGCCGCTTCCTTAAATTTAGCTTCGGTTCCCTTGTCGCCTTTATTCCGGTCGGGGTGATATTTCATCGCTAATTTGCGGTATGCTTTTTTTATTTCATCAGCTGATGCGTTTCTGTCAACACCTAATACATTGTAATAGTCTTTTCCCATGTTTTCCTGCTATATATGAATTGTAAGTATCATTTGCTGACAATAACTTTCGAGTGACGTATAACTTTACCTTCAAACATGTATCCCTTCTCAACTTCTGAAGTCACCATTCCCGTTTTATGTTTGTCAGATTCGATTTGAAGCAATGCATCGTGTAGATTCGGATCAAAAGGTTTTCCCTCAGCATTTAACGGTTCGAGTCCGGCACGGCTGAGGATCGCTCTGAACTGTTCCTCGATCATCGCTATACCTTTTATATATTCGTCATAAGTAGTTTTGTCATTTTTATGTTCGGTTGCCCTGTCGAGGTTATCGAGGATTGGCAAAAGTTCGATAATCAGTTTTTCTGCGCCCCGTTTTATTATATCTTCAAATTCACGGGCTGTTCTTTTGCGATAGTTGTCATATTCGGCTAACAACCGGATATATTTATCGTTAAGCTCCGCGAGTCTTTTTTCGATTTCGGTTGCGGCAGCCTGATCCGGTTTTATCCCCTCAGTCTGTACCGATTCTTTTTCGTTTGTCGAAATACCGGTGAGGTTTTCTTCGGAGACAGGGTTTTTTTTATGCTTGTCTTTCATCGTTTTTTCAGGTTTTTTTTTTGTTTTGTGTGCCATGTATTTAATCTCCTGCTATTTATCATAATAAAAAGAAGAAAAGTTAATTCTAATTATTAGAGAAAAAAAGTCCGGTGATTTGGGCAGTATATTTAATAATTGCCGATAGTTTCGGATAGTGAATCCTGGTAGGGCCGATCACTGCAACCGCACCTTTTGCATCATCTAAACGAAAACCTGCCGAAACCATGGTAAGTTCCGGTGCTGATCCCCAGACGCCGCTGCCTCCGATGTGAATTTTCACGTCGATATCATCGATGGACATAAGGTTGAGGGAATGAGCAATCTTGCTTTTATGTTCGAATAAATCCACCAGTTTGAGGGTATAATCAATCGGTACTGATTCGGAATGGGCAAGAAGCCGTGAAAGACCGGCAACATGAAGATTATTGTCACCGGTGAAATTGAAGATCTCATTACGGTTGTCGAGAATTACATCAAACAGACTGCGGTCTCCTCCGCTTAAACCTTTGAGGCGCTCACCGATAGAACGTTTTATTTCAGCGACAGTCAGCCCGTGAAGACGACCGGAAAGAAGCCGTGCGGTTTCATCGACCCTGGTTCTGGGTAATACCCGGTCAACCGTGAGATTAATCGTTTTCACAATGCCGTTATTAAGCGAAATGATAACCAGATACCGTGATCCACCCATAGCCACAATTTCCAACCGGTCAAAAATCCCGCTTTCAAACGACGGGGACATAACGACACCGATGAGATCGGTAACTTCCGATAGGGCTTTTGCAATATGACTCATAAAAATTTCGGCGTCTTTTTCCCTCATAACGCTTTCAAGAAGACGTTTTGCATCCTGCAGTTCCACATCGGAGGGATCAACGCCGTGCATCAGATGTTTGACATAATATCTGTAGCATTCCACCGTCGGAATCCGGCCTGCGGAGGTGTGCGGGTGTGCCAGATAACCTTCTTTTTCCAGTTCTTTCATGATATTCCGTATTGTTGCGGAACTCAGGCCGAGATATGACATTTCCGCAACATGCGCCGAACTGACAGGTTCGCCGGTTTCCAGAAAGGATGAAACTACGGCTTCAATGATTATGTCACGCCTTTCCTGCTGATTGATCATGTTGTCCCTTGACCGTTATCTTATGGTTCGAACCGGATTAACTGTGCTTCATTATCTTAATCCATAATAATAAAAAAAAATATGAACAAAGTCAAGAATGGTAAATTGTCAGGGAACTGCACATAATTGCTTTTCGTAAATATTTTCTGCTTGACATACTTAGAAGTTCCATGTATATTATACCTTGAAGATCAAAGTATGGAGGAAATTATGAAAATAAACAAAGAACTGGTTGGCGCATCGACTGCGCTGCTTATCCTGGGGGTGATAGCAAAATCCCCGAGTTACGGGTATCAGATTGTGAAACGGATTAACACCGAGGCTCAGGACTTATTTGAATGGCAGGAGGGCACGGTTTATCCGGTGCTACACAAACTCGAGAAGGACGGGCTCATTCGCTCGCAGTGGCAGACCGCTGACACCGGCCGCAGGCGCAAGTATTACTATATCACCTCACGCGGGCAGGAAGCGCTTGCGGACTATTCCGTTCAATGGACCGAGTTCAACAACCTTGTCGTTCGTATCACGGAGGTGCAATATGCCTGACAGGACTATCAGTACCGAAACGCAGGAGTCAATTCGATCCTTCTGCCGTAAAGTTACCGTTGCTTATGACCTCAATGAAGATATCCAGGAGGAATTGTGCGGCCACATCGAGGATAAACTGTTATCCTACCTTAATGGCGAGGAGAAACTTTCGGAACAGGATGGATTGGTCCTTGTCCGTGAGCATTTCGGCAAACCCGAACATATCAGGAATCTGCTTGAAGAGGTTCACGGCGCCCAGGCGAAAGGATCGCTTGGTCGGAGGATAGGTGCTGTTGTTGTTACAACCATAGGTGTGGAATTGCTGCTGCCGGTGGTGAATGATTTGCACTGGTTTTTTGAGTTAAATAAATGGCATTTTTTATCTTCATATATTACCGAAGTGGGAATGCTTTCAATTCCTGTTTTGCTCTGGTTTATACTGTCGCGATGGCAGACTCATTCAAATTCGGAAAAGCCTGTATGGTTTCAGCGTATAAGTATAGCAAAGTATGTCATGATTCTTGCCGTTTTTGTTGCCCTCCAGGCATTTTCACCAATAATGCTTGGTGTCAATCAGTCAATCGAGCGAAGAACCCGTTATTTAAAGAGATATAATTTGCCGAATGAAAGTAAAGAATCTTTGAACAGAAATCAGATCGCATTTTCGCCTTCACACGGTTATTATTATCATATTTCAAGTTTAATGGTGTATTTAAAAAGTCGTAATCCTGTGTTTTTGATCTCATCTCATCATGTGCTGTATATCGTTCTCGTTCTATTAGCATGGTTGTGGTGGTGTGATATACCTCATAAACGGTTCCGTGCTCTCTCATACACCTTTACTGTTTGGATTCTTTATAGTCTCATGTTACCCTGGATATTACCGTTTGGGGTTTATACATGGGATTCTGCTTCTAAACAAATGGGATTTGAATTGATACATAATTCTATGTTTAAAAACTTTAACAGCCAGATTTTCTTCAATTATTTTATTCCGACTATAACATCGGTTCTATTTATAGGCTTATTTGTTGTTGTCTTGTATGCTCTCATGACTCAATTTGGAGTTCTTAAGAGA
>JAFGMP010000506.1 GCA_016927495.1 Candidatus Latescibacterota bacterium
AAGCAGAACAGGATTTACCATCTTTGCTCTCGTATCTTTTGAAGATTCAATGTGCCGTAATGCTGATACAGCCTGATGGCCAGTGAAAGGGCCAGAGCCAGAATCGCCACACCGATAACAATGGCTGTGAGCACCAGCGCCTGGGGCACAGGATCAACCATGCGGGGAAATTCAATGCTTTCTCCGGAAAAAATGGGAGCAGTACCACTTTCCACATAACCAATCGTGATAAGAAACAAGTTTATTCCGGTATTGAGAATGCTTAAACCGATAATAACCTTGATGAGATTACGTTTGACGCAAATTATATATAAACCAATGAAAATGAGTCCAAAGGAGCCTATGTAATAAATGAAGTTATTCAATACGTTCATTCACTTTCCTCTATCATGTTATCAATGACACCGGCTAATTCCGAACCAACTTTACATCCGAGCGCAATGTAAATAACAGGGATGATACCGGCACTGAAAAGCTGATTGGGGATACCTTTCGGAAGAAAATTCATCATGAAATAATTACCGATAATCAAACCAAGCAATCCGGTGATAATGAAAACCAGTCCACCGAGAGATTCTAAAGCTTGCGCCTTTATTTTATTTATTCTTTTCCAGCGGCACCCCATATAAAACAGGAGAAAAGCGGATGCAATAACCGCACCACCCTGAAATCCACCGCCGGGCGTAAGATGCCCGTTGACAAAAATATACGCGCCTAAAAGAAGAATAAGCGGAAAAAGAAAGCGGCAGCCGGTGGAGAGAACCAGACTGGCTTTTTCCGTTACACGCTCTTTTTGCTTTTTCTCCGCAGTAACGAGAACAGCACCGACACCAACAGCGGCAATAAAAAGCACGGTAACCTCACCCAGTGTATCGAAACCGCGGTAATTAACAACCACCGAAGTTATAATATTAGTCGCCCCCGTATCTTTAACTCCCTTGTCTATATAGTATTTACCAACCTTCATTTTCGGTTTTCCAAAAGGGATTTCCGCTATAGACAATATTATTCCAATAGCTATTATTGACAGTAAAACTATGCTTATTATTTTTCTCATTCTTCGTGCCTTTTCGTTCTTTTGATGGCAACAATAAATACGGCGGTAACCAATGCCGCACCGATCGAGGCTTCCGCCATAGCCACATCCGGAGCCTGAAGGAAATAAAACAGAATAGCTGCTATCAGACTGACCAAACACGCCGCAATAACAGCACTGAGCAAATCCTTGAAAACCGATGCCGCTATTGCCGCTGCAAGCATCAAGAGTACCAATAGATAAACGATAATCATACTTTTCCTTTATACTGCTCGAACTCCGAGGCTTTATCCACGACACTCCTGTCACAGAGAGGGATTCCGCTCTTTCGGGATGCCCTGCCAAGAGCATGGTTTGAAATAGGATTGGTCAAAAGAATAAACAAGGCAATAATCAGTGTTTTCCAAAACCAGGAAGGTTCCATAATTCCCACACCGATAATTGTAAAGAGAGCACCGAATGTAGTACACTTCGTCCCGGCCTGGAGACGATTATAGACATCGGGCAATCTCACTATTCCATAGCTTCCTAACAAGAGGAATAGTACCCCAATTCCGGTTATTAAGATTCCCACTATCTGCATTTATATTCCCTTCTCCAGAAATCTCGCTATTACAACCGAGCCTACAAACATCAAAGCGGCATATACAAGGGATACATCAAGATATACATATCGTTTGAATACATATCCCAGAATTACGAGAAAGGCCACTGTTACCGTAGTGACAGTATCCAGTGCGACAGCTCTATCCGCAGCTGTCGGCCCTTTCAGCATTCTGAAAAAGCAGAGTACAATACCGATTCCAATGATAGTAAGAAAAAATATTTCGCTCATTCAAAAATAACCCGTAAGTATTTTTCAAATTTTTCGCCAATAATACGTGTGGCTTCTTCAATATCCTCAGTTTGCACATTTATCCAGTGGACAAGAAATTTGTCTTCTATGATATCCAGTGTAAAAGTACCCGGTGTCAATGTGATGGAATTGGCTAAAATCATCTTGGCAATATCTTGCTTCAGTTTCGTTGAAATAACAATTATTCCCGGTTTTATCGGCATTTTGGGATGGATCACTCTGTATGCCACATCAATATTCGCTCGTACTATTTCATTAAAAAGCACAACAAGATAAATAATGAAAAACACGAATCTCTTAATGGTTAATGGTGGTAACCCGAGTGAGTAATATTGTCTGTGCAGAAAAATTGTTAGAAGAAGGCAAAAGAAAATTCCGGCGAGCAATTCCTGATAGTGGAGACTGGCGCTTAAACATAACCATATCAGGTACAGAAACAAAAACATATAGAGAATACTTCTTAATTTGTTGTCAGATGTAGATTCAGGGTCTGCCATGCTTGCATCTCTCAGTATTGGTCGCTTTACATGATAACCACATTATTTTCACATCTATTTAAAAAATGCTATTGCTTTTGGGAAGGTAGACGGTAAAACAGGTACCTTTATCCACCTTGCTCTCAACATCAATATATCCTCCGTGAGCGTCGACAATCTTCTTTACGATTGCAAGACCAAGACCGGTGCCTGCTTCACCTGAAGACTGCCTGCCTTTTTTCCTTATCGATTGTACCCTGAAGAATTCGTCGAAGATAAACGGAAGCCCCTCCTTGGGAATGCCGATACCATTATCACAAATTCTGACGGACACCATATCTTTGTTATCAAACGCTGTAGTTGTAACCTTGCAGCATTCACAATTATACTTGATAGCATTGGAATATACATTCATGAATAAGTGTATAAGTGCATTATGATTTCCCACAATTACAGGGAAATGTTCGGGCACCTCAAATTCCAGATTAATATTTTTAAGCTCTGCCTGAATTTTAACAAGTTCAATACTTTCATCGAGAATGTTACGAATATCAATTTCCTCAAATTTTCCCCGTGCGGTTATATCCTCGATTCTGGCCATATCAAGCCATTCGTTTACCAGCGAAAGCAACCATTGCAAACGTTTTTTACATTTTGAAAGTATCTCGCCCTGTTTTGACTGTAATTCACCGGCAAATCCTCCGAGAAGCACCTCAATATACTGCTCAACAGCAACAAGCGGGCTTCGCATTTCGTGGGTAATTATTGATACGAAGTTTTCCCGTATTCTTTTGTTTTCTTCATGAAGTTGCTGCGTTTTTTTAAGAAGATTACGCTTTTCCATGCCGTGGCTGATTTTCATCATCAATTCACTGCAGGTATATGGTTTGGGAAGATAGTCCGACGCACCTAATTTCATGGCATCCACAGCGGATTTGACAGTTGCATGCTCGGATGTCTCAACAATGACGATATTTGGATCTATCAGAAATATTTTATGAATGATATCTTCTTCGGCTACTGCGGAATCCAGGAGGACAAGACCGGGGTTTAATTGTCTTACGAGACTGATAACGCGCTTGCAATTGGAAACATACTTGAATCTATAACCTTTGCGGGAGAGATTCTGATAACATGCACCGGGTATGGATTCTTCGTCATCAATTACAAGAACGGTATTTCCTTGCTCTTCCATATCATAAGTATCTCATTTATGAGTTAAATAATAAGCCAGTGCTTCGAGACGTGCTGTCAGATCAATATCAATTATCTTTATATCATCAGGTACTGATAACGAAACAGGCGCAAAGTTAAGCAATGCCTTTATACCCGATTTGATCAGTCTGTTAACTACATTTTGAGCTTCTTCTGAAGGAGTAGCGATTATTCCGATTTTTAAGTTGTTTTTCCTGATTTCCCTTTCAATTGATTCAATGTCATAGATTGGAACACTATCGATTATTTTGCCGATTTTTTGGGGATCACTGTCAAAAGCCAATACTATCTTGCAGCATTCTTCCTTGAAACCGGGATATTTCAATAAAGCCGTCCCCAGATTCCCAACACCAATAACGGCAATTTTCCAGATCGAATCTTTACCGATGATTTCTTCAATTTTCTTTTTGAGGTTTTTTATTTTGTATCCTCTGCCGGCTATACCGAACTGTCCGAACGATGAGAGATCTTTTCTCACCTTTGTATCAAGTATATCGGCCCGTTCCCCAATTTCATAGGAAGAACAGGATATTCTGCCTTCCTTTTCCATCTGGGAAAGAATCCTTGAATACAAACACAAACGCTCTATAGTTTTTTCCGAAATCTTCGTCATATATAATATTGTGTTTTTTTTCACAATAATTGTGTTTTTTTTCACAAGATATAAGATAATTATCCTTTGTCAAGAAAAAAATTACTGTCTATTCAATATTACTGTATACACCCGTTTTTTTTCAAAAGAGTGTAAGTCGAGAGTGACAGGGGTTATTATAGATGGTACGTCGAATGCGTTTTGTTGATTGAAGTAAGGAATTGACGAGATAAAAGAGCTTGTAAAAAACAAATCCTGTTATTTCTTTGAGTTTCAATCGATAAATCACCGAGCGAGTCATATCGACATTATTAAGTTATTGCTTTGGTGAATAAACATTGACATTACATAAGCAATTGATTATATTACACTTATGAAAAGTACAGATGCTCGGACATTAAGTCCCCAGACCCAATACGAACTCCGCAAACAGGTCATTCGCCTTCGGAAGAAAGGGA
>JAFGMP010000507.1 GCA_016927495.1 Candidatus Latescibacterota bacterium
CATCTACAGTTTGGCAGGCCAGAAAATCTGCGAACTCACTGCCGAATTTTTGCCCGCCGGAACACATACGCTTTTATGGGATGGCAAAGACGCAAACGGTATCAATGTGTCGTCGGGAATTTATATCACTCGGTTGCAGGCAGGGAAAAACACCGCGACCGGCAGGATGGTATTGGTTAGGTAAAGACGAGGCAGAAGGCACAGAGGCACAAAGGCAGAAGGGGAAAAGACAGGTACAACGTAGATGGTACAAGGTGTATGATATTGTTGGGGCAATCCCTTGTGGTTGCCCTGTTTGGCAGAAGGGAAAAGACAGGTACGATTGATATTGTATTTGTAGGGGCACAATATTTTGTGCCCTGAAATGTTTTGGACTCGCCGTTCGTTGAGGTAACCCCATGTGTCTGCTCTGAAGACATGTCAATCGCAGCAATCTTTCATGCAATGACAAATCATCATGATTATCAGCAGATGAGACAATATTTTCATAATGTCATTTCAACATTCGCTATTTCTTCTGTCTTTGGCGCTTTGTAACTTTCTTTGAACTTTGAACAATTCTATCTCCGCACTTTTGCCCGTGGTTTACGGCCGAATTTACCGTTTTCTCCGTTACGCATTTTAGCGAATGATTTTTGCGGTTTGGGGGCTGCTGACAAATTATCCGAATATGAAGGCACCTTTGCACCCGCGTTGAATTCCTCCGTTACATCGACCGCACGGGCTGAACTGAAACAATGAAATTCATCGATGGCAATTTTTGCATCCACAACAAGATCGATATCGAGATTTGTTGATGATTTAAGCATATTGAGCCGTTCTTCTTCGTTCTCAATGAGAAACTCGAAGACGGCGGGATGGACAAATAATGTGTAGCTTTTCTCTTTTCCGAAACTTTCGGCGCGCATAAGCCAGCGTTCAAGCTTGGTAATTGTGGTCTCACGGCTCTGGACCATGCCGATTCCCCCGCATGTCGGGCATGACTCGGCAAATGTATGTATCAGACTTGGTCTTACACGCTGACGTGTCATTTCCATAAGCCCGAATTCGCTGATCTGGGAGATGGTAATTTTCGAGCGGTCGTTTTTAAGAGCATTGGCAAATATATCTTCAACGATTACACGCTGGTCCAGATTCGGCATATCAATAAAGTCTATAACAATGATACCGCCGATATCCCTGAGCCGTAACTGACGTGCAATTTCGAGGGCTGCTTCCTTGTTGGTGTTAAGAATGGTCTCTTCCTGATTGGATTTGCCGAGGTAGCGCCCGCTGTTCACATCGATAACGGTAAGGGCTTCAGTGTGATCGAACACAAGAAATTCACCTTTTTTCAGCCAGATTTTCCTGCTGAAAATATTCTCGATTTCTCGTTCGATCCCATATTTATCGAAAATCGGTTCTTTACCATCGAAAAGAACCACTTTTTTTACAAGGTTCGGGGACGTTGTTTTCAGGTAGTCGCGAATTTCTTCAAAATGGTTTTCGGAATCGACAATTACTCTCTCAACATCTTCACCCAACAGGTCGCGGATAATGCCGGATGTCATGCCCATTTCTTTATGGACAAGAGCCGGAGAGGACAAATTTTCCGCTTTTTTTATCAAAACCTCGTAACTTTTTAAAAGTTCCTTCAAATCAGCTTTGAACTCATCCTCGCCCTTTTTCTGAGCAAGTGTACGTATAATGAGGCCGAAACCTTTGGGTTTATGTTTTAATGCAAGATGTTTAAGACGCTTTCGTTCCGCCCATGATTCAATTTTACGTGACACTCCGACCTTGGAACCACCGGGTACAAGTACAAGAAATCTTCCGGCAAGCGAAATTTCCGATGTCAACCGTGCACCCTTGGTGGAAATTGGTTCCTTAGTTACCTGTACGAAAATATCCTGATCCTTCTTGATGATGTTTTCAATAGGAGGATATTTTTTTGCGGTATGCCCTTTCCATTTTTTGTGCTGTGTTGCAGATTTTCTTACTGACTGCACAGGGGCTTCATCATCTTCCTCATCATCCAGATCATATTGGGCTGCAAAGTCGATTGAAGTTCCGCTTACATCCGATGCATGCAGAAAAGCGCTTTTTTCCATGCCGATATCGACAAAAGCGGCTTGAATACCCGGGATTACCGCATTAACTTTCCCCTTGTAAATATCACCCACCATTCGTTCGTTATCCGGGCGTTCAACCCAGATTTCGACTAATTTCGAATTTTCAAGAATTGCAATTCGTGTTTCATGGGTGGCTTCATTTATAATTATCTCACTTTTCAATGTTCCTCCTTGAATCTATTACTGTATTACCTCAATCGGAGTAACACGGTTCCCATTAATAATCGTATATTGTTCCGTACGTGTTACGCCATCTGGTATATGTCCATTAAATATCTGATCGAGGATTTCGGACGGTTTTACAGATTTTTCCGCCTGTGTTCCGATAAGTAAAGTAATTCCCGAAATGTTATTATCAAAATTAATATCGATAATTCCAGGACGAATATCGACTGTTTTTAAACCATTTTTTGTTTGACGTTCCACAATGATCCGGTTTTGACCGAGAATTTTTCTGACCGTATTTTTCAGTTTTTCATCAATATCGCAGTGAACATAATATTCAGCCATCGAAATTATGCTGTTCAACGATTCCGCTTTTTCGGGAATTGAACGTATTTTGATAAAATCAAAACCTTGCACTAAATGTGACTTTAAAACGTGCTCGATATCGGGAAACGGTTTATTTAATGAAAAATCAACATATTCCGCAGTACTTTTCATACCAAGCGGAAGAGGCGGGCCAAAAGATATTTTCGGGTGAGGATGAAATCCCTGTGAATAAGCCATCGGCACACCGGCACGTCTCATCGCACGGTCAAAAAGCCTGACAATGTCCAGATGCCCTGTATATCGGACAACATCGTTTTTCCCAAACTTGAGCCTGAACCGTGTACCGTTTAAAAAACCGATCGGTTTTAAGGATTGAATGATTTTCCGTTTGCGGCCGTACATCGGAGTATTTACCGATTTTTGTTCCGGTTTTTTATCGGAAAGCTCTGTTTTTGAATCAACAGCTTTTTTCATCATGGCACAAAATGATGCGAATGAACCACAATTGTGACATTTTTCATCGCAGTCTTCTGTGCACTTTCCACTTTCTGCTTTTACCCGCTCGGTCAACAGGTAAGATTCGTTAATGCCGAAACTGAGATGACTCCAGGGTAAATGTGAAACAGTATCCAGAGCTTCACTGCCGCTTTCAAGTTCAATTCCTGCTTTCTTAAAAGAATGCTGCCATATATCAGCGTTGAAAAACTCGGACCAGCCATCGAGTCTGCTGCCTTGCATCCAAGCATCCATGATGACGTTGCCCAGTTCACGACCTCCTCTTCCAAGGCGGCATTCCAGCATGGTTACTACGGGATTGTCGGTTTTAAGCTGGATTGATTTTGCTCTTAGGTTTCTTCTAATCAGTTGTATCTTCTCGGTGATTGTTTTAACCGAATCCTGAGCCTCCCACTGAAACGGCGTCATGGGCTTTGGTGAAAACGGTGAAATGGTTACATTAATTTTACGGCCTTTGTAACGTTTAAGGAGAGAGTTGATTCTGTTAAGCAGATCGGCAATTGCGATTACATCTTCATTTGTTTCGGAGGGGAGTCCGATCATGAAATACAGTTTGAAACTGTTCCAGCCGCCCTGCAGCGTCGTTGTCAGAGTTTCGAAAAGTTGATCTTCGGTAAGGTTTTTATTGATTACATCGCGAAGCCTCTGCGTACCCGCCTCGACAGCAAAAGTAAGGCCTGATTTTCTTCCCCCGGCAACTGCCTCGGCCATGTTAACCGAAAAATTGTCTGCACGCATACTCGACAAAGAAATCGAGACTGTTTTTTCACCCAATGAGGTTCCTATTTTTTGTACAAGTTCTTCCAGCCCGGTATAATCCGAAGTTGATAAGCTTATAAGGCTCACTTCCTCCCATCCGGTGTTTTCGATACCTTTCACAATCTGACCGACTAATTCCTTCACAGGCCGCTCACGTTTGGGCCGATAGACCATACCGGCATTACAGAAACGGCATCCTCGCGAGCATCCTCTGGAAATTTCCACTGCCAGACGGTCGTGAACAACCTCGCATAAAGGAACGAGCGGATGCTCCGGGTAATACTCCGGCTTCAAACGTTCCACAAAACCTGCGTTCACAGGCAGCGGCGCACCGCGTTCAGCTTTCATACCGGTAAAATCACCATCACCGGAATATGTCGGCGAGTAAAATGACGGAACATACACGCCATCTATACCGGTAAGTTCACGTAACGTCTCCTTTTTTGACGCCTGCGATTCCTTGCACCGCTCGATTATATCGAGCATTGCGGGAAAAGCTTCCTCACCATCACCGAGAAGAAACGCATCGAAAAAATCCGCCACAGGTTCGGGATTGACACAACACGGACCTCCTCCGATTACCAGCGGATATGTGCTTTCCCCACGGTCAGATGCTTTCAGAGGAATTCCAGCAAGGTCCAGCATGTTCAGGATTGTGGTGTAGTGAAGCTCATACTGAAGGGTAAAACCGAGGACGTCAAACGATGATAAAGGTAAAAATGATTCAACTGACCACAGCGGGATATTTTCTTCACGCATGATCGTTTCCATATCACTCCAGGGTGCGAATGTCCGCTCACAGAGAGTTCCCGCCCTTTTGTTGAGAATATGGTAAAAAATTTCAAATCCGATGTAGGACTGACCGATATCATAAACATCAGGAAAAGCAAGGCACACACGAATTTTTTGCGCTTCCGGATCTTTCCTGATTATATTCAATTCCCCGCCAAGATACCGTGCGGGACGAGATACTTTCACAAGAAACGGTTCGAGCCGCTTTTTTATATCGCTTATATTACTTTGATTTTTCATGGATTATTAATAAGATAAACTTTCGTAAAAAAAACGTTCACATCAAATTATTATAATAAATTATCACTTAATAAACAACCACATTTCAACATTGTCAGCAAAACAGTAGGAATGAAAAACGTTTTTGAGGCGGGAAATATACGATTCGGCTTCACATTCAGATAACTATTCTATCCAGTTTTTAGTGGAAAAGATTTTACAGGATTTTTTTCCAACAGGGGGCACAAAATTTTGTGCCCCTAAACATTATGCCCATATGAAATACATATTTCTAACTTTGTTATTACTAATATTTCTTCTTGTTGTTTGTTTTACCGGTCCAATCGTTTTATCCGTTTGTCTCTTCGCTGTTCTTGCGGATATACTCAGCAGCCCGCCGCATACGATCAACAACAGGCTTTTTCCCGATCAGGGTAACAAGCTCAAAAAGTCCGGGACCTGTGGTCATTCCGGTAACAGCGAGCCGTGTCGGATGTATCAATTTTCCGACACCAATATTGTAGTTCACAACTACTTGTCGTGTCGCTGCTTCTGTCGATGCCTCGTCGAAGATTTCGAGCGATTCAAATGAATCCGCAAGCGCTTCAAGGCGGTCTGCTACCTCAATATCATTGAAATATTTTCGTTCCCCTTTTTCATCATATGATTCGGGTGCCCTGAAAAAGAAAGCTCCCTTTTCGGCAAATTCGGGAATCAGCCTGCACCGTTCTTTCAACTGAATGATTACTCCCAAAAGAAAATCACGTCTGCTGTCGACTTCATCTTTTTGAATAAAGCCCTGTTCGACAAAAAGAGCGCTAACCAGTGGTAAAAGCTCTTCCGGCGGCATGTCGTTGAGATATTGGCCGTTGAGCCATTCGAGTTTCTGTAAGTCGAAGACACCGCTTTTTTTTGCCAGGCCATCGAGCGAAAATGCCTCGATAAGCTCATCGAGTGTCATTTTTTCACGGTCATCGCCGGGTGCCCAGCCAAGTAATGCAAGAAAATTGACTACAGCGCCAGGCAGAAATCCCATTTTCTCGTATTCAAGCACCGATGCAGCACCGTGCCGTTTCGATAATTTATGTTTGTCCTGCCCTAACACCTGTGGCAAATGGCAGAACCGGGGTATCTCATATCCCAAAGCTTTCATGAGCATAATCTGTTTCGGTGTGTTGGACAGGTGGTCATCACCGCGCATCACAAGTGTGATCCCCATGTCGGCATCATCGACCGCAACGCTGAGAATGTACACCGGACTGCCATCCGCTCGCGCTATGATAAAATCCCCGATAGTCTCGTTCCTGAACGTGGTCACACCATGCAGATGGTCATCGAACGATGTTTCGCCCTCACCAACACGAAACCGCATGGTATAGGGCTTGCCTTCCCGTACATAACTTTCAACGGTTTCTTTCCCGAGATTACGGCATTTGCCTGAATAGTGGTAATCCAGTTTCTCACGCTGTGCCCGCTCACGTTCGGCTTCCAGTTCCTCTTTGGAGCAGAAACACCGGTATGCAGCGCCGGATTCGAGCAGTTTCTCCACAGCGCTGCGGTACAATTCTCCGCGTTTAGACTGAAAAACCAATTCCTCATCCCAGTCGAGGCCGAGCCAGCGCAGACTTCCTAAAATGGATTTCAGCGATGCCTCTGTCGACCGTTCTCTGTCGGTATCCTCTATCCTGAGAAGAAATTTCCCCTGGGTTTTACGTGCGTACAGCCAGTTAAAAAGTGCAGCCCGTGCACCGCCGACATGAAGGTCGCCGGTTGGGCTCGGAGCGAAACGAAGACGTTCATTATTAGTCATAAATATGTTCCGTATGTATGATTTAACATTGTAATTTATCAAATTGATTGATTATTAAGTTATGTAATATAAAATATTATTGAACATTGTCCAAGGAGGAACGGGAAAGTTTTGTGTAACTTCTTGACAATCATATTAAACGACAGGTTGACCTTGTCATCAGCAATGCAATAAAACCAAGGCTGCGCAAGACGATTCAAGAGGAAGCTATTTATATCCCGGGATTATAAGGTAATATTTTAAATATCGTAGGGGCAGACCCATGTGTCTGCCCTTTTTCATGTTTCAATTCTTCTATAATTCGATGAGATTGCTTCGTCATTTCATTCCTCGCAATGACAAACAATTGGAATACAAGTTCTTATGAAATAACTTTACCGGGCTAAAGATTACTCTCAAATTACCACCCTCAC
Source organism: Candidatus Latescibacterota bacterium (assembly GCA_016927495.1). Lineage (GTDB taxonomy): Bacteria > Latescibacterota > Latescibacteria > Latescibacterales > Latescibacteraceae > JAFGMP01. The sequence continues at coordinate 7,113 of JAFGMP010000507.1, forward strand.
TCCCCCTTATTCTGTATCTTCACCCACTGGTCACGTAATGTCACCGTACGGTTCAGCACAAGATTATCCCCGGTGGTGTCCTTCGTATCGACACAGAAATACCCCATGCGTTCGAGCTGATACCGTTCACCGGGTTTAACATTCGCCATATATGGTTCCAGACGGCAACCGGAGAGAATCTCGAGGGAATTCGGATTAAGGCATGACCTGAAATCCTCCTCGGCGGCGGGATTTTCGACGGTGAACAGACGATCGTAGAGGCGAACTTCGGCAGGGATGGAATGCTCAGCGGACACCCAGTGCAGCGTGGATTTGACCTTGCGGCCGTCCGGGGCATCGCCGCCGCGGGTTGCAGGATCGTAGGTACAGCGCAGTTCGGTTATTTCGCCGTTCTCATCCTTGATCACACCGGTGCAGGTGATAAAATAGGCGTACCGGAGACGCACCTCACGGCCCGGTGCGAGGCGGAAGAATTTACGCGGCGGGTCCTCCATGAAGTCATCACGTTCGATGTAGATCACTTTTGAGAACGGCACTTTGCGTGTGCCGAGGCTGAGGTCTTCGGGATTGTTGATGGCGTCCATCTCCTCGACCTGCCCATCGGGGTAGTTTTCGATGATAACCTTGAGCGGGCGAAGCACACCCATTACACGAGGTGCATGCTTGTTCAAGTCTTCACGGATGTAGTATTCGAGCAGCGCAATATCCACCATGCTGTCACGTTTTGCAACACCGATACGTTCTGAGAATCTGCGCATCGATTCGGGCGTATAACCGCGCCGTCTGATACCGCCGATTGTGGGCATACGGGGGTCGTTCCAGCCGTCCACATAGCCCTCTTTCACCAGGGTCAGAAGCAGTCGTTTGCTCATGATGGTGTAGCTGAGATTAAGGCGGGCGAACTCGATCTGCTGCGGATGATATACATTCAATTCGTCGAGAAACCAGTCGTACAGCGGGCGGTTGTTCTCAAATTCGAGGGTACAGATGGAGTGGGTGATTCCCTCGATTGAATCCGACAGGCAGTGGGTAAAATCATACATCGGATAAATACACCATGTGTTGCCTGTGCGGTGGTGTTCGGCCCTGAGAATACGGTACATGACCGGGTCACGCATATTCAGGTTCGGCGAGGCCATATTTATTTTCGCCCTGAGCACATGGGAGCCGTCCGGAAATTCTCCGGCGCGCATCCGTTCGAACAAATCAAGATTCTCCCTGATTGAGCGCTCACGGTACGGGCTGTTTTTTCCCGGTTCCGTCAGTGTACCGCGGTATTCCCTGATTTGTGAGGCGTTCAGTTCACAGACATATGCCTTCCCGGCTTTTATAAGCTGCACAGCATATTCGTATAGCTGTTCGAAGTAGTCGGAGGCGTAATATTCACGGTCGTCCCAGTCGAAACCGAGCCAGCGGACATCCTCTTTGATGGATTCCACATATTCGACTTCCTCTTTGCTCGGATTGGTGTCGTCAAACCGCAGGTTGCACAGGCCTTTGTAATCACGAGCGATGCCGAAATTCAGGCATATCGACTTCGCATGGCCGATGTGTAGGTATCCGTTCGGTTCGGGAGGAAACCGTGTATGAACACGGCCTTTGTATTTATCAGTCTTAAGGTCTTCGTCAATTATATCACGAATAAAATTTGACGAAGCCACAGATTCCGTTGTGTTGTTAACGGAACTCTGATTACTCTCTGTATTTTTGTGTTCGTTTTTTAAATCTGATGGTTTCATATGTATCTCCACACAGGCACCGTTTTTATGGTAAAGTATTATATACTCCACATTTCATTTATATCTTGTTTCGGTTCGATTTCATAGGGTGAATGCGACTCGATTTCCAGTTCTATCCCCCCAAAAATACCGGCAGAAAGATTGTACAGCAATGTCAACAGAAAAGTGCCCAACGCTCCGAGGACAGCATATATGAGGGAAAAGAAAATTGGGAATATGATCAGAGCCGGTATGCCGAAACCGGGAAGTTTACTTGATGTCATTATGCTGATAAGCGATGAAAAAAATACAATAATTATCGCCCAGATGAATCCGAGTAAGAAACCTAATACACATGAAACGGCGCTTCCGATTTTAATCGCCGACCAAATGCCGATTCTCTTGAGTTTCCATTGAGTAATCATTTTCATACTCCCATAATAAAATATTCTGAAACAAATTATCGTGTAATATAGCGAAAACCCTAATATTATACAATAACTGAAAATGGTTGTGCATCCAAGATCATAAAATTATAAATTTACAGATAACAATTAAAAAAATATTAATCCTCAATACGAAAGGATATATCAAGAAACCGGCAATGAAATCTTTATTATTGGCCCTGGTTGTATGCACTGTTGTCTGCCCGACACTTTCACATGCGCAGCCATCACTGAAAAACGGGGTTTTCGAGGCAAACACATTCACCTCGATTGATACCGCTGTCTCCAGTGGCTGGGAAATGTACAGTCAGCGCAACGAAATCCGTCCCCGGTTTTTTATCAGCGACTACCCGAACCTTGGTGGAAAAGGTTGTCTCGGAATTTCCGGAAATTCGAACGGTTCGAAGAATGGATGCTGGCAAACCCTGATCTCGAACATTTCAGAAGGGCTTTATTACCGTTTCGATGCTTCTTACACCTCCCAGAACGTCGCATTTCCCCATTATCAGGTGTTAGCATTATTGGACTGCCACGACGGGAGCGACAAACATGTCGGACAGCCGGAATTCGTGCCTGTTGGCGTCCGCTCAGGTGACTGGCAAAAAGTCGATGGCGTTTTTAATGCCCCTGAGGGTGTGGCCGCCGTATGTACCCAGCTTTTCCTGCGATTCTGCGATCAGGGCACTGTCTGGTGGGATGATATCAAACTTGAACAGGTATCGGCGCCGCCGAAACGAATCGTCCGGGTGGGCACAGTCAACTGCTACCTAAGGGATAACTCACCGAGCATGGAAAGTGTGGATGAATTCTGCCGTGTTGCCGATGAGGCCGGGGATAAAGGCTGCGATATTGCGTGTCTTGGCGAGGGAGTCAACCTTGTCGGTGTAAAGGGCGCCGCATATGCCGACATTGCAGTACCGATTCCCGGATCAACCACGGAGAAACTCGGTGAGGTGGCAAAGTGACCCCAACCGTTTGGAATAATTTCCCGCAATTACCTATGCATTCGGTACGAATTGAAAAGCGTTTATCGTTTTCTACAATCAATACTTGTTGTA
>JAFGMP010000508.1 GCA_016927495.1 Candidatus Latescibacterota bacterium
AACTTTCTGGCATCTCGTTTTTCCATGTCAGAAATATAATCAATCTCTCTATAAAATGCAATCTATTTATTTGCCGGGTTAATAATACATGATATGGGTTCTGCCGTAAAAGAAATTGAATCCGTATTGGAAAATATTTCCATTCCGGTTGAAGAACTGGTATACGGTGGTGGAGGGGAAGGTGAATTAACCCAAAGAATGCGAAGGGAATTTTCAGACGAATTCGGATGGGGAAAACACAAATTTGAGATAAAAAAAATCATCGACGGTGTCGAAAAAGAATCGATTTCCCATGAAATCGATCATGTCAAAAAATTTTCGAACGGTACATTTGTTTTAGAAATAGAATGGAATAACAAAGATCCGTTTTTCGACAGGGATCTTGATAATTTTAAACGTCTGCATGCTGATGGAGTGATCTCAATCGGTGCTATAATAACTCGCGGCTCTTCTCTTCAGGAGGGATTACGTGAAGCGATAGAAAATTACGCTATTATGAATAATATTGATGACATTCAAAAGCTTTCCGAGTATTACACACCTACGTCCAGACAAATAAAATTAATAGAAAAAGCTGCTCAATCGAAAGGATCATTTGCCAAAGGATGGGCACATACATTTGTTTCGGACAAATTCGGAGAAGCAACCACACATTGGCGTAAGCTTGAAGATCGTGTCAACAGAGGTGTAGGAAATCCCTGTCCTTTGCTTTTAATAGGAATACCAATAGATGTTGTAGTAAAATAATTTTAGAATACTGAGGTTATAGATGAGTAAAATATATACACTAACAGAATTAAATCCATCCGAAGATCTCCTTTCGAAAGCAGATGGGCCTTATTCAACAATTTTAGCCGATCCCCCCTGGCAATTTCAAAACCGTACAGGGAAAGTTGCCCCGGAACACCGTCGTTTATTACGGTATCCCACGATGGATTTGAATGAGATCAAACAATTACCGGTTGATAAGTTAGCAGCGGCAAAATCTCATCTGTATTTATGGGTGCCCAATGCATTACTTCAGGAAGGTCTCGAGGTCATGCGTGAATGGGGATTTACCTATAAAACGAACATTGTTTGGTATAAGGTCCGAAAAGACGGTGGCCCTGATGGTCGCGGTGTGGGATTTTATTTCAGAAATGTCACCGAATTGATTCTGTTCGGTGTTCGTGGCTCCATGCGAACATTGCAGCCGGGCCGCACTCAGGTTAATTTATTCTCAACGAGAAAACGGGAACATTCACGCAAACCTGATGAAATATACAACATTATTGAAGAATGCTCTTCCGGGCCCTATCTGGAACTTTTTGCGCGATTCACACGTGAAGGCTGGCATCAGTGGGGTAACGAGGATGTCGAAGAAAATTCCTTCCATGATGTGGCAAAACGTAAAGGCCATATAGATCCGCAATTACGGCTTTTTAACAGTCCCAAAGCTTATACGGTAAAGACAAAAGAAGCGTAGCAAATTATTCTGATATAACAAATCGTCTACTAATATCGAAACAGTTGATAAAAAAATATTAAAAATATGAGTATATAATTTATAGATGAAAGTGCCTTAAAAATGCTTGAACGAACATATCATATTAAAACACCTCCAGAGCCAGCAATTGAATGGAATGCATATGAAAAAATAATTTATGAAGAGTGGAATGATTTATTGAATAGAGAGTCAAATACTGAAAATGATCTTCAATCTTTTTTTGAAAGACATCCTTCTATGTTACCTGGTGCCTTTCAACTTATAGGAAATGAGAGTGGACATTACCCATGGTTTTGTGGCGTAATATCTCAACCTATATTACCGTCATATGATCGACGAATTCCAGATTTTATGTGGCTATCCATGAACAGTTGTGCTGAGGAACCTGTACTTATTGAAATTGAAAATACAAATAAGCGCTGGTTTACCAAAAAAGGAAACCAATCAGCTCAGTTAACTCAAGCATTAAATCAAATTGCCGAATGGAAAGCTTGGTTTAGTGAATCACGCAATGTTGAAGCTTTTAAAGCATTTTATGGGCTTGATCGTGAATCATGGTATTGTCGCCAATTCCATCCTTCATATTTATTAATCTATGGACGTAAAAAAGAAGCAAACGCTAATACCCAACTAACAACTAAACGTTACTTTTTGCAATCTGATGATGTTATTATTATGACCTATGATCGTCTTCGACCAAATCAAAATGCAAGTCAATTGGTTAGTATGAAATTAAACCAAAATGGTTATAAAGCATTAGAAGTTCCCCCAACAATCAAATGGTCACCAATACTTGCAAAGGAACGTGCGCTACTTAGTGATCTTGATAATGCGATTCTATCTAATAAATACATTTCTAAAAAACGTAAAGATTTTCTTGTACGTCGGCTTCCTTACTGGAATGAATGGGCAAAAAAAATTGACACAGGTTTAATCAATGCTGCGGATGTAGAATAGATATCTATAATAACCAGTTAGCTTATTTCTTGAATATTGACAAATTTTATCTGATATGCGAAATTCCGGTATCAACAAGATAATCGAACTATTGAAAGTACAATATAATGCAAAAAACTAGACATGATAAATTACTCATATTTGAAGCTTATCATTATTTGTATTGTATTCTATTTTATCCCCAAACCTTTTGACAATTACCCTATCCATAACGCATATTCATACAAAAATTTCATTAAATCTTCTCAGGACACCTCCATGACCAAACGTGAAGTCATAAAACGTGTGCTCGACGGCAAAAAACCGCCCTATGTACCCTGGTCGTTTTCATTCACCGTAGAAGCCCGTGAAAAACTGGTTTCGCATTACGGTACCGACGATATTATCGAAACGGTGGACAATCATATCATCGGGCTTGGAAACGACATCGGATTTTTTAAGGATATCGGGAACAACCGTGTCCGTGATGTGTTCGGTGTCGTCTGGGACAGAAGTATCGACAAAGATATCGGTAATGTCGAGGGCATAGTTTTGCCGGAACCGAAGCTTGACGGCTACAACTTCCCTGATCCGTGCGATTCCCGTTATTTCGAAGACATTCCCGGGCTTCTCGATACCTACGGCGACCGGTTCCGGGTGTACCAGATCGGGTTTTCCCTGTTCGAACGCGCATGGACACTCCGCGGTATGGAGAATCTGATGATGGATTTTTACGATCACCCTGATTTTGTCCATGAACTGCTTGATACCATTGCCGATTACAATATTGCCCAGATAGAGGAAGCGCTGAACTATGACATCGATGCTATCTATTTCGGCGATGACTGGGGCCAGCAACATGGTCTGCTTATGGGTCCCGATGCATGGCGGAAATTCATCTATCCGGTGCTCAGAAGAATGTACGGAGTTGTTCGCGATGCCGGAAAATATGTGATGATCCATTCATGCGGCGATGTGGATGAATTGTTCGACAACCTGATCGAAATCGGCCTGAACTGCTTCAATCCGTTTCAGCCGGAGGTTATGGATGTGTCCTCGCTGATCGGGAAATACCGGGGACAGCTGGCATTTTACGGCGGTTTATCTACACAGAAAACACTGCCGTACGGATCGACGGACGATGTGAAAGCCGAAGTCAAACACCTGCTTGAACTGGGGCGGGACGGCGGATATATTCTTGCTCCGGCTCATTCGGTCGAGGGTGATGTCCCGCTGGAGAACATGCTTGCATTTATCGATATGGCAAAAGGGCAAAAGGGGTATTGTTCCTGAGCATTCAATGTTTGGTTTTTTACCATGAAGAGAATGAAGAAATGCTCGTTTCGGGCATTAAATAGCATTAATTCATATATTGCTATGCACTCCTGCTCAATGTTATTAGTCATTGTGAGGAATAGAATGATGAAGCAATCTCTCCGGTCTTATGTAATTTTGAGATTAGTACAGCAAGGGTAGACACTTGGGTTTGCCTTTACAATTTTGATGTATAATATGTTGCATTTATTGTTATGGCATGGCTTTGTAATTATTAATTCTGTCTTTCTTCATGAACTTCATTTCCTTCATGGTTCATTCTCTTAATAATTCTTTCACCATAACAACACTGTCGTAACAGTCCCCGGGGCCGTATTTCTTTTCCTGCTGTTCGGTTGTCATTTTCTGCACAACAAATCCTGCTTTTGTATAAGACCGGATTGCACGTTTGTTTCGGGCGGACGGCCTGATAACGAATTCATAGACATTGTGGTAGTTTTTCAGATAGTCACAGAGCGACTGAAGAGCGTATGTACCATAACCGTGGCCGCAATATAATTCACTGCTCATCCAGATGTCGAGTTCCGTGCGTTTTTTTTCACAGTCAATATCGTTATAGTTGATATGGCCTGCCGGTACGCCGTCACACATGATTATAAAACTTATGCCTTTTTCCGGTAGTGAACCATTGAAGAAGTGAAGTTTATAATCGCTGCAGAATTCCTTCCATGTCGGTAGGGGCATATCCGGGTATGTCGGCTCACCCATGAAAGAAACGGTGCAGTCGGAATGAACGAGCCAATCGTAAACTATATGTCTGTCATTGACCACCGCAGGGCGAAGTGAAATTCTTTTGCCGTCTATAACGGCAAAAGAATCCCACAGTTTTTCACTCATTTATCTTAATATCCTCTTTCCGCCGCAAGCGCCGACATCGATGCGTTGTGGTTTGCCGACCATGTCAGAGCGCCATTGAAAAATATACCCGGGACATTACCGCCGGTTCGTCTGATGATTTCCTCGGCAAGTTCCACACTCATTGTCCAGAGAATCGATGTTGCGAGAATCCCCGAAGTCGGGCAAATCTTCTGATCAAATCCGGGAACAGCGAACAGACCGTAAGTATCGCACATTCTTCCCACATGAACCTCGGTCTCTTTGTATACGGCACGGCCATCGGGGATTTTGAAATCACGAGTCAGAGGGCCGATCGAGGCGACTCTCATGCCCCTGTTTTTCATCTCGTCGAGGTTTTTCAGGTCGGCTTCGTCATCCGGTTTGTAGGTTCCCATGATGACACAGTCTTTCGATGTACCCGCTATGTGTCCGTCCGACATGCCTTTGGCGAAAAGGAAACCGCCGCGCCGACCCGATGCTTCACCGGCCAGCGAGGGTTCGTAACGGCTGTAAAAGTAGACGTTGCCGCCGTCGAGAAGGGTATCAACAGCCATGTTTGCCATTTTACGTATATTACCGAGTTCGGAACCGACCAATTCAAGCTGCCGCAACACCTCATCGAAATAATTGTCCATAAGAGGCGCATCCAGATTTACCAACGGGACATTACCGCCCGACAGTTTCGGTTCATCGCCTTTAACCTTTGCGGATTTCCCCTCTATGGCGAGTACACGGCAGGCATCGGCCATCATCATCCAGAAGATTGTACCGTTCAATGGGCCTGATTCGGGTCCTAACGGGGCCGGAGAACCCGGAATTTTCACCTGTGCGCCGATATGGTCGCAATTTGTTTCGATCCATATATCGGCAAAGGGACGAATTTTCAGTTTCTGAATATCGGGTACGATATTCTCGTATCCCTTAACATCGCCGCCCCATGGACACGGACCGCCGATAATAAACAGGTCTCTCTTGGCAAGATCCTCGATATAGCCTCTCGGCCAGGGAAAGTTAGCAAGAACAAGATCACCATCCTTGACCTTGTCCATCTCATATCCTGCGGTAAGGATATCCGGCTGCCCGTTGCGGCCGGGGAACAAGTCGGCTTCAGCGGTATGTCCGAGATCCCAGCAACTCCATATCCGTTTCCCTTTCATATAAGTACGGGCGATAGCATAAGCGGCCTCGAGAATATTCTCCGACTGATTTTCCCGCACCCACTTCAGCATTTTTATCACATTACGGGTGTAGGTTAGCGACAACGGTTGTGATCCGTCTCTCATCGGATGAGGCATCAACGGTTTTCTTTGAGCGAATGATTTGGCGGTCAAGCTACCGGCACCGGCCAGCGCCAGCGGTATTAATGTAAAGGTATCACGGCGTTTCATAAGATTACTCCCTGTGTTTGTTAGTATTTTGTTACCGGATATGATATGTAATAAAACAATTTTCCGGGTTATGGCAATAATGTTTTTATGGTATAATCCCTAACTTTGTAGAAGTAATATGGAGGTCAGGGGAATTATGAATATAAATAGTACAAAATATACCTCACCCTTTCGTCCTTTTCATCCTTCGTAGTACTACGGAGAACGGGCGTAGTAGTTACTACTACTGAGAATGGATTGAATTCTCTCTCCCGGAGGGCATATGCTTTAGGGTAAGAATTGACATAGTACAAATAGTATAATATATTGCTTTCAGTTAAACAACCGTCAACAATGAGGTGGCCATGATGACTGAAAGCAATGATAGCATTGATGTTTTGAGCGACGACGGCCGGGGACATGCTTTCATCGTTTGTTGTACCTGTGGAATGGACTATGGCATCGGCTCCGGTGGATGCCACATGTTCTCGCTGCCAGGATCAAATAATCATGACTGGCTGCTTCACACTGATCCATAATCTTTGTCCCCCTGGGGCTATCCATTGGGAAAAAGCTGTCGAATGAGGTATGGTAAATATTGATTCTTTATCGAAGCATATCTATGAAGGCCTTTATAGCGCCTTGAGAGATGGTATAAGTATACGGTCATTATTTGAATTTCTGAAAAAC
>JAFGMP010000509.1 GCA_016927495.1 Candidatus Latescibacterota bacterium
CAAAGCCTGCAATAGTGTAAGTTTAAAATAGATCCGGCTAGCAGATGCGGATGCCGGTTTAGGGACGTGGTTTACCGGAGACTTACAATTGTCTTAATTTTATCGATTGTTTTACTCGTGTCAACACTATCGGATAAGCGTATTGTTTCGACTCTTCCACCCTATGATTCCACGAATTCGTACTCTTCCCTATTTTGTCTGGTGTAATCAGCGTCTTAACTACAATATCTTTATTATATTGCTTAATTTTAAATTTACTGAAATGGAAGAAAACACCCTTTACATCAGTGTTTCATAACGGAAAGATTAACGATGCGGAAATGTTACTTTTGCCTGGATCCCCAGATAACGTACCAAGGGTCTTTATTTGAGGTAGATCTGGAATCTGTAGAGGAAAGATACCCCGATCGTGCACCGGTGGAATTTGCAGCACGAACGGCAAAATAAAAAGCTTTTGCCGTATCAGAAAACCGATTTCTGAAAAGCGTAATCCTGTTTGTATCGGTAGCTACAATATTAGTATCAAACTGAACCCATGACTGCAAGGTATCATAGCGATAAAACAGTTCATAAAAATCAATAAGATCTGCATTTGTATCCGGTTTGATCCAGGAAAGTGTCAGTGAATCACTGTTGTTGATATAAGGTGAGGATGCCGGCAGTTTTTTGAGGATGCTCTCGTCCGGCTGTTTTGTATCTGTGTTTGAACAATTTACATAAAATAACATTGAAACAACAACAATCAGAAATAACTGAAAATATTTTAGGGTATACATACAGATCGCTCCCGAAAACCATATTTTACAAAGTTTATTTCAAGTGAGTAAGCACTTCCTTATGTACTGATTCAACATCCACGGTGGTTGTCGCATCCACGTCATAATTCCGACTGTAAAAATATTCGTCTAGCCTGGGCGAAATTATTTTTTTTAACAGCCCGTACTCATAAATTTCCCACGGACTGGTACAGGTAAAAATTGAGCAACATTTAATGTCGAATCCAAGCGCAACATGCATAGGCAGACTGTCCCCGCAAATGCAGTACTGATGATTCCTGATATCACCGAAATGCTCATATAGAGTAGCCCGCTGGGGCAGGTAATTGACACGATAACCGTCATTCTCAAGCATTTTTTTCAATTCAGAAAAAAAAGCCCAGTTTTTATTGGGCCACACACTTCCGGCTTTTGGTGCTATTGCAACATCACCGTGAAGATCAGTTTCAGTATAATTCGCCAGCATATATTTTTCACCTTCAAACCGGTATCCCAATCCGGAAAACAGCATTTCCTGGTAGGTTCTCCTGTTGAGCAGTTTCAGTTCATCTGCCTTCTTTTTACCATAACGGCTGATAAGGCTGAGATCAAACCAGTCGGCAAGATCGTCGGTATAGGTTAATGTATCATTTTTATCGATATATGCACCGGAAAGCTTTTCGTACGCAATCTCTTTAATTATAAGTGCAGCCTCGGTGGAATCCTCAAGGTTAATAATTGTATCGAAATTGCGTCCGTGCAGTCTATTACGCGACGACCATGAATAACTTTCCCGGATTCTTTCGAGCCCCTTGAGCAGACATTCATTTTTATCTTCGGTCAACCAGTAGATATCTCCCGGTAAAACCCGAAGGAGAGGTGTAGTCCGAAGAACGTCACCGGTTGCACCGGTTTTAATGATCAGTGTTTTCATCTATCTCTTTCATTCTGATAGGTGTTTTGCTGGAATGCCTATGAACTATCCTACTGCCTGGTGGGTTTTGGTTCGAATTCTTTGGGAAGACAGAGAAAATAGTTGGACTCATCAGCGCCTATATCCGGTTTTTCGCCTTTCAGAACAACTCTTCCCGATGAATCGCGGTATAACCAGACCTTCGCCTTATCTTCCCAGGTTAAGGGAGTCGCAAGAGTAATAGTATTTGTTTTGTAATCGATCGAAGCAATCTCTGCCACATTATCCACGGTTCCCACGGCAATCCAGTCGGACTCAAGAGATGCGAGTGAAGAGCCCCAGGAGCCGTCCTGAAAATAGAGGGCATCCACTACTTTGAGCGCTGTCGATTTGCTGTTTGCTCCAGAAGTAATGGTTAAATGAATTCCTTCGTTGATGCAGGGGCTTCCCGGTTGTAAGGTCAGATCCGGTAGGGTATCATTCATAGGATTAGATACATCAGTATTATTAAATAGGGGGTTCCCGCTGTCAGTTGTCCAGTTGTTCTCAATAAAATTATTAGCGAATCGGCATCCAGAGCCGATGCATTTAAAATCTTCTCCATTTAGAAAAATTAAATTGTTTTTTATTCTATTTCCAACAGATTTATCAGATATCGAAATCCCACCTCTTCGAAAATCGGTTCTCCATTCCGGAGCGATTCCAGTTTTAAATACCGTATTATTGTAAACAGCATTGCTGTCAGAATCCGCTTTTGCTCCCTGTTTGAAATATATCCCGTCGCCCATTGAATTGAACATATAATTGTATCGTGCAATATTTTTTTTTGAAACAAGAATAAAAGCATTTCCACCATTATCATCAGGCGGACATCCTGTTGTTCCAAAACGATTATTTTCAATCAAATTAAAAAGACCATCCCGGTCATGTCCATCATACACTTCAATTGTTCTATTTCCATATTTACCATTTTCACCTGGTTTAAATGTACAACTTATTCCGTTCGGAGGATCCATAAAACCTTCATTATGAAAATAATTGTTTCGTAAAACATTATATTTAGTAAATGTTTCTACACAATGATGTGCCCCCCAATAAAACGTATTATTTTCTATAGTAATATAGTTAGAATTTGAGTCCCCAGAAGTCGGAGTACCAACATACATCAGCGATCCTACATCATCACAGTCATTGCCAACATGGCCATTATTATACACTATGTTATTATGAAACCAAATATTTGAAACATGACAGGTATATGGGGTACCACCATCACACTGCCCCCAAATATAGATCATAACACATCTACCATCTGTATCAGTAAATGTACTGTTAGCAATTTCTATATAGGATGATGAATTCCGAATACTCATCCAACGATCCACATCCTTAATTAAAACACCATCTACTTTTATATAGTGCTTGTTATTTATGAATATTCCAAAAAAGGTGCCGGAATTGTCCGACCCCGTTATTGTTGGTGTTTCACCGGTGTGTGCCTGATAAACTATCATATGACCCTCTCCGGTTCCAGATCCCGAAGGGCTTATTCCTGTGGCATAAACACCGTTTCTCAAAATGATTGTATCACCTGCGCTTGCATTTGTATTTGCAGTTTTTAAAGAAGCACAAGCTGTCCCGTTCAGAATTTGACTGCTTTTTGCAGCCTCCCAAGAAACCGTACCAGTAGGACTGACCCAATATGGCGCACCATTTACAAAATGTGTAAAAGCAATACAAAATTGAAAGACAATAATCCAGCGCATAAATTCAACCTTGAAAAATGTAAAGTATTTAAAAACAATCTTTTAAAATAACATTTTGGTTCTTTTCGAAATTGCCAAAGGCATAATTCGTTGAAATAGAATAAATAAAGGGGTTCTGTGTTTCTAGTACCTGAACTTTAAACAATCTGTTCATATTACCCAATAAAATAATTCCCATTTTTTATGAGTATTAA
>JAFGMP010000079.1 GCA_016927495.1 Candidatus Latescibacterota bacterium
ATATTGTTGAAAATCAAATATGCGGCAGTATTCGATGTGGTGCAAGAAAAAAGGAAGAAATTGTTAAAATTCGTCAATTTTTTACATTTTAATCGTCGTCATCATCATCCCCGATAATCTCGAATCCTTCACGGACAAGAAAATACACGATTATTAAGCCGGTCAGCGGGTCAGCCCACCACCAGCCGAATAACAAATTGAACCCGAGACCGGCCAGAAGAGAAACCGAAAGCATGGTACACGCCAACGTCTCTTTCGCATCGGCGATAAGGCTTTTGCTGCCGATTTTACGGGCAGTGTCCAGTTTCTGATAATACAGAACCGGCATGGTAATCAGTGAAACTATCGCTATCCCGATACCGAACAAACTCGGTTCGGGTTTCTCATGAAAATACAGTTTAGTGGCAGACTCATACAAAACATAGGCGGCAAAAATAAAAAATGTGTAGCCGATATATCTCACTGCTTTATTTTCGGCAAGTTTTTCCTCATCCTCGGACATGGTTTCATGGCCGGTGAATCTCCGGATCATGATCATACCTGAGAGCGATTCGACAAAACTGTCCAGACCGAAACCCGCAAGAGCGATACTTCCGGCAAAATACCCGGCGGTAATCGAGACAACACCTTCAAGGATATTGTAGATTACGGTGATGTACGACAGGACAAGCGCTTTTTTCTTATAATTTAGGGTCATGGTTGTTATACAGCTATGGTGCTATATAAGTTCCAATTTAAAAAAGTCTTCCAATAATCCTGCTATTCATTAAGTGTCTGAACCATGATTTTCTTGATTTACCTGATTACTTGATTTTAAAAAATTGATTTTTCACACCGTAGCTATATTCTATGAGAAAACAAATCAAGATAATCCTTGAATCATGTGAATCAAGGTTCAGACATAATAATTAAGGCCAACCACGGGGGATTGCCTCTACACATAAACAAAATCTGAACACGATTTTCAGGATTAAAAACGGGGGAAGTCATCGGATGTGTCGCTTCGTAACAGTCATTTTTACAAAGACCTATCATGATTATCTTTATAATCATGTGAATCATGTTCAGACAGTTTTTTTGATAGCCTGATTAAATATTTTTCTTGACACGTGAATTATTTATACATATACTTTTGCGATAATGAGGATAATGTAAAAAGAGACAGTACGGTACAGAAGGTATATTCAGTATTATCTGTAATAACCTGCCCACGCAATCGTGCTTTTGTAATATACTACCCGGAGGGAGAATAGAAAATGAATGAAAATCGTAAATTTCCTAATTGCGTAGATACACTTTATTCAAAAAGTGGGAAAGCTTATCATGTCATGTTTCATGAAGGGGATCAACAAGCATACTTAATAGGTCCTTTATCAAGTTCTGGCGTCAATTCGGCAAATGATAAGCTTTATTCAACACCTGCAAAATCTAAACAAGAAGCGATAGAGATTTGTAAAAAAGAACTTCAAAAAGATAAATATTAGAAAAAATTAATTACCTATGATAATTCAAATTCATAGATAGTCGGAACAATTTGTCATTGAAAACATTCAGGTGACTACCGATAGTGTCGGATTGATCTTAAAAGAGAAAAAAGGCCGTCGGATATAATGCGCATAACAATTATTATGTAAACTATTGTTATATTAATAGAATATTACGGAGGTCACCTTCTTATGTGTGGACGGTTTGCAATCGGAATCCCACCGTTTGATGCGGTAAAATATTTCAATATCGAAGAATTGGTTGAATTCACACCGCGCTACAATGTCGCCCCTACCGAGTTTGCTCCTGTAATTATCAAGCGGGAACAATCAAATAAACGAGAAATCAAAATGTTTCGATGGGGCTTGATACCGCCGTGGTCAAAAGATGTAAAAATAGGATTTCAGTTAATTAATGCACGAGCCGAAACGGTTGCTGAAAAACCGGCTTTCAGGTCGGCATTCAAAAACAGGCGATGTCTCATACCCGCTACCGGATTTTACGAGTGGAAAAAATATGATGGTAAAAAACAACCTATGTTCATACGAATGCAGGATGAAAAACCATTTACGTTTGCGGGAATATGGGAAACCTGGAAAGCATACGATCATACTACGATTGAATCTTTTAGTATAATAACAACGCAGTCAAATGATTTATTGAAAGAGGTTCATGACCGGATGCCGGTGATTTTACAAAAGGAAGACTATGATGTGTGGCTGGATTCTGAAAAAAGCCGTCAGGAAGAACTTCAATCGTTATTGAAACCGTACCCGCCGGATTTGATGACGTTCTATCGGGTAGAGTCATATGTAAACGACCCGCAATACGAAGGCCCGGAATGTATTAAACAGATTTTCTATTGATTCGTTCGGAACATTTCGCACAGTTGAAACACGGTTCAAACTATACAATTATCCCACTCGCATAATGTAACTGTCGAGTCATACAGTTTTACCCAAAGATTCTTGTACAATTTTGTGGCTTTTCTTAACATACTTTTCCCCGCATGTAAACAATATCTTGTGGTTCTTCCTAACCTATAGACCGAATATAGTGGTGATAAAACAAGAAATCAAGTCATTTTTAAAATAATTCACGTACATTTTCCGTTCTGTATGAATAAATATCGAAAATTTTCTTTGTTAAAAGCATCTTGTTTAACATATCGATTTCTTTTTCTATATGATTAATCGGCAAATCACACGCAAGACACAGGTCGATTTCACACTCGAGCGA
>JAFGMP010000080.1 GCA_016927495.1 Candidatus Latescibacterota bacterium
AGACCTCTCTGACTATGGATTGGGCCGATTACCGGAACGGCACCAACAAGGCAATAGCCCATGTCGGTTTTGATCTGAACCGTTCGATACCAATGAAAATCCATCTTCACACCGGTAAAAGTGATGAACGGCCCTATATGTTCGCCATTCTCGATCCAGGGCAAACATGTGTTACCGACCGGTACTACCAGCGTTGCCGAAGACATCATTACCATTTACAAACTGCGCTGGAACACTGAAACCTTCTTCGGTTGGTGGAAACAGCATCTTAATGTCTACCATCGTCTCGCACGTGGTCCTTATGGCATGATGGTTCATTTGCTCAACGGTCTTAACCTATCTGTTCCTTGCTATTTATTGCCGTCATGAATTGGATGAGCCGATATCTATCAAACGGATTCGCCAACTCAAAAACGCTATCCGTACGGAATCACGTGAACCCGATTTCGATCCCCTCGCTTGTATGATCTGGGGATCAACTTCAAAAAAACGTTCGTCCGCAAAAACCTAACCGGAAATTGCTGTTCCTACCAAAAGATTATCATCTCCTATCAATGGTCGTATAGTGTCAACGTGGAAGAATACCAGATACCTTGTCTCATCGGAGTTGTTAACAGCCCGACGCTTGAGTTTGTAAAGACGCTCGGTATCCCGTTCCTCTTCGATCATTGTTAAATACAACCGGACACCGTTTAGGGAAGAGTCTGTTTCCGTTGGAAGAGCCGTGAACAGGTAGGCGGCACTTGGATTCTCGATAATGTTTGCGTGTGAGCGGCGATCATTCATTATAAATGCCAAAGTTTCACTGTCAATTACATGTGGTCGGGCGTAATATGCGACATCGACTTTACCGTCGGCGTTAGCTGTTGCCAAGACGCCCCGGCCTGCTGTTTTTTCAAAATATTCTGCAAGATGCATGAGTTCTCCTTAAACCTCTAATTTACATTGTATTTTATTGAAATTAAAGATTTTATATTCGTTTTTTCAACTCTAGCTTACTCGGTGTCTTGTATGGGATGCCGTAATAGTCGCACATGCTGTTGCTTGATATACGGCCGGACTCATAAATTGTAGGCAAGCCGCTTCCCGGATGTGTTCCTCCACCAACGAGATAGCAGTGGTCGAATTCCTCAAACCTGTTTTTCGGCCTGAAGGAGAGTAATTGCGAAAAGTTATGCGCCAGATTAAATGTGGCTCCGTTGTATATGTTGTAATCTGATTCCCAGTTGCGTGGCGTTATTATCTTTTCTCCAACGATATGATCTGCGAGGCCAGTAAATCCGCCACGTTTTTCTGCAATGTCTATAACCTTTTCACGATACGAGGAAACGATGTCCTCCCACGGTTCGGCACTTGTTGTATTCATCATGGGTACTAGAATATATATAGTGGAATGGCCTTCCGGTGCCAGTGTGTTGTCAGTTACGCTTGCGTTCTGAATGTATATCGACGGATCTTCGGGGAGTTCCAGGGTTTTGGTGATCTGCTCGACATTTTTCTTGTAATCCTGAGCGAACAGGATGCTGTGATGCGGCAGGTTGTCATATTTCTTGTCCACCGCAAGATAGAGCATGAATGTCGAGCATGAAAAGCGCATCTTCTTTAGTTTATTATCAGTGTATTTCTTCATGAGACCGGGCTCGAAAAGCTCACTTGCAGCGTACCCAAAATCTGCATTGATAAAAACGTCGTCGCATACAATTTTCTCACCATTTGCAAGTTCGACACCACAGGCCTTACGATTTTCAACTATGATACTCTTAACGGCTGTTTTAGTGTTAATCGTGCCACCTTCCTCTTTCACTACTTTAGCCATAGCCCGTGAGATAGCGTTCAATCCGCCTTCCACATGATAGATTCCATATTCATGCTCAATAAATGGAAGCATCGTAAAAAGTGCGGGGCAATCCCAAGGTGACATTCCTAAATATTTTGACTGGAAAGTAAAACATATTTTCAGATCATCTGGAGTGAAATAGGAGCCGAGATTATCAAAAATCGACTTTCCAAGTCCAAGATGCGGCAGCGCTTTTATGAATATTGGATCGAGATAAGCCTTATAGCTGTGATAGTCTTTCTGTAGGCATGGGAACAGATGTTCGTAGCGGGCTCGTTCACGGTTCAGAAATCTTGAAAACCCGGCCTCGTTTCCAGGGAACAAACGAAAAATCTGTTCTCTTGTTTTATCGGCACCAGGTGATGGTGAGAACTCGAAATCATCGAATTTCAGACGGTACAGCGGATCGAGGGAAGTAAATTTGAGATAATCCTCAACATTGCGTTCTGTTTCCTCGAACATTTCCTTGAGTATATAACTCATCATGAGGAATGTCGGGCCGGTGTCGAACGTAAAATCACCGATAGTTAAGGGTGCATTTCGGCCTCCGACAACAGGGGCTTTTTCAAAGATCGTGACTTTAAAACCACGGTGAGCGAGTATCATGGCACTTGTAAGCCCACCCGGACCTGCGCCGACCACTATAACATGTTTTTTCATTTTATACACTCTTTTCTTGACGGAAAGTTATAGCCCAAAAGATAGTTATCTGTCAAATAAATATTCCAGTTTTATCTTTACTGAAATCGTGTCTGCATTAACCTCGAACGTAGAAAGGTCATAGCTCGGCCCCTCTTTTTCTTTTCTGGCGTTATTCGAAGTGCCGAATCCTTCTGAGGGTATCAATTTCCATTTTTTATCAAGTTTGCCATTATTATTTTCATCATGGTATACACTTACAGCATAGGTGCTATACTCGATATTGTTTATACTAAGTCTTGATTCATTGTCTTGAATGTCACATTCGCCCTTCAAATAAGCATATTCAGTATCATTTGGGAAACCATGCTTGTCGCGAAACAAAGCTATCCGGGCAACTCCTTCGTCATTCTTAAAACCGGTTATAACTATCTTGACCATACCTTTTTTTTTCGGCTCATCCGTTATCACGTTAAACGATATGAGAATAAAAAGGACTATGCAAAAAAAATATTTCATTGTCCATAACACCAAACTGTTAAAGTCTTATCCTATTATAAATGTTTAAATAACAGCCGAATAGTTTTCCTGATAAACGATACAGGTCTCGTATATGGCGGGAAAACTGCGTTAATTCCTATATGCGGATGTTTTTTCAGTACTGCTTTTTCGTGAGAGAACGCACAAAAACTGTGATGTCCATGATATTTACCCATTCCACTTTCACCGACTCCGCCAAAAGGTAGCGTGAAGGAAATCATCTGTGACATTGTGCCGTTAATGCACACTGAACCGGCACTGACATGGTGAAGAATCACATCGATTGTCTTTTTGTTATTTGAAAAGATATACAACGCGAGAGGTTTTGGTTTCCCAATGAGTATAGGGATGAGTTCTTCTATTGTATTATAGGAGATAATAGGCAAGACTGGGCCGAAAATCTCCTCCTTCATTATTTTATCGTTCCACGTCACCTGATTGACAATTGTTGGTTCGATCCAGAGTTCATTACGCTCATATTTTCCTCCGTGAATAATTGATCTGCCGTCAAAAAGAGAAATAATGCGGTCAAAATGATGCTTGTTAATTATTCGGGCGTAATCTTGTTTATTGTTATGATAGAAAGAGTCGATGGCAGCTTTCAGTTCCTCGGAGAGTAATTCCATTATCTCGTTTCTAACAATTACATAATCAGGTGCCACACAGGTTTGGCCGGCATTGAAAAATTTTCCCCAGGCAATACGCTTTGCTGTTTGTTTAATGTTTTTGTGCGTATCGACAATACAGGGGTTTTTCCCACCTAGCTCCAGGGTGCAGGGAATTAAGTTTTGTGCTGCGGCCTTAAGAACTTTTCTCCCGATTTGTGGGCTACCTGTAAAAAATATATAATCAAATTTTTGTTTAAGCAATTCAGATGAAATTTCCGCACCGCCTGTTATGACAGCCACAATTGAGGATTCGAAATACTTTCGAATGAGTGTTTCAAGAAGAGAAGCAGAATGTATGGATAGCTCCGATGGCTTAAGGATAGCACAGTTACCAGCCGCCAAAGCGCCAATTAGCGGTGAAATCAGCAGTTGGAACGGATAATTCCATGGTCCAATGATACATACGACACCATAAGGTTCCATAATGCTGTAGCTGCTGGCTGCCATATGGAAAATCATCGTTTTGCAGGTTTTCGGCTTAACCCAACTTTTCAGATGATTCCCGGTATATTTTATTTCCTCGAGCAACATTCCTATTTCGCTGGTAAAAGCTTCAACTTGAGGTTTTCCCATGTCCTTACTGAGAGCTGTCATTATGTCAGATTCATTTTCCTCAATCATATAGCGCAGTTTTCGTAGTTGCTCAAAGCGAAAAAAGAAAGAGCGTGTCTTACCAGTATTGAAAAATGTCTTCTGGTCGATGACCGTTTTCTGTATCAAGGAAGTTGCAGACATACAAATACTTGTATTATTAACGGTTTTCATGTTTCTCCAGGATTTTTTCAAGTCTTATACGATTATACCGTTGAGTGACAATACAGGGAATATTCGCTGAAATAGAATAGAGAACCATGATGATATTAGCCCACCAGTAATTCCAGATAAAAAAAACTGGCGTGCAGAGTATTACCGCCCAATGTGCCGCTTCCCCCCGGCAGGTTTCACTGATAAAACGGCGATAATAAGAACCGTCGCTTGCAGACAATCGCTTCTTTTTAAACCCGCCTTCAAAAAGCGCTGCACCATCAGGAAGCTTTTCTTTCCATCGCTTCACACCGAGAGCTTGATACAAAGTCCCCGTTCGTTCCCAGCTTCTCGTTTTGAAAAGCCAATATGCCGGGTTGAAATACTCGATCGGTAAACGGGTAAAAAAATAGGCCATGCTCATATGCAATAGAAACCAGCCCACAAAATCGAGTATGATTATCACAGGAATACTGAGGGAAATCAACATCTCATGATGCCTCTTGCTTTATATTTTACGGCCTTTCCACTGCACTCCAGAACCGCGTATGCTTTTAATAAACGAATAGCAAAATACTCCAAGGGAAAAGAAAACGGTCAAAGGGTAAAACGCCCCTGTAATCAGAAAAAAAGATCCTATCCGCCTTAGCGCCCATATTTGTTCGATTACATACAAAAAATATAAGGATAAAATTACGTATGAAACGGAAATGTTAGGTAGTAAAGCAGTTGCCAGAAGATACACAGGAACACTTACCAGGCCAGCGAACCAGAAACTGATGAGTAAAGTCAGAAATTTTTCGGTTTGTTTAGCTCCGGATACAAAAGCCTTTCCCCATCCTTCAATCAACTGTTTTAAGGAGACCGGATACATCCTGTACGACAGAACACCTCTTCCTCCGAAGCAAGTCATAGGAATACCAGCTTCTTTAAATTTTTCCGCCATATAGAGGTTTTCGAGAATCTTACTCTTGACCGAGCTGTGACCGTCTATTCGATTGTAATCACTGCGTTTTACCATCAGACAAGGGCCGAAAAGACCGGAAGGAGTCCTGTGTGAACTGAAAGCAGAAAACGCGTTCACAGAGCTGATAACAATCATATTAAATATTGCAGAAAACTGTTCGTGGAGTTTTTTAGTAATGTGAAACGGAGCGATCGACATTACCGCTAATTCACTGTTGAAAGTTGCTATCATTCTCTTCAGTCCACCAGGATGAACGATAGTATCTGCATCAAGAAATATGAGGATTTCGTTACTGGCATGCTGAGCTCCCTGATAACATGCCCATGTTTTACCAGACCATCCAACGGGAAGAGGATCTGATGAAATGACACGAGCACCCAAAGATTGAGCTATCTCGGCGGTACTATCCTCTGAATGATCGTCCACAACGAGCATTTCTATGTTACATTCCTGCGATTTCAATGATGTAAGAAGTTCAGGCAGTGTTCCAGCTTCATTCCTGGCTGGAATAATCACTGTTGCCCGTGTGCTTTCTGCCACATCTCCGATGTCATCCAGGCAATACCTTATCTTCCATAAAAGCATGGCACCGGCAATTAACCCTGAGACACCAAGAACAATAATAATTATTTCACTTGTGTGGGGAAACATCAGAAACCTCTGCGGTTATGATATCGCTCACTAATTGTCCGCATAAAACAACCATTGGCATACCTC
>JAFGMP010000510.1 GCA_016927495.1 Candidatus Latescibacterota bacterium
GGTTTGAGTCGGAATTTGTTAAATTCATGAATTCCGAAGGTAAAAGCATTCTGGAATCGATTAAAACGAAAAAAGAGATTACTACTGATATCTCGGATACCCTTTCGAAACTCATCGGGGAATTCAAAACAACGTTTGTAGTGAAATAAAGGAAGATTATGGCGACTATAAGGGAAATTAAACGTCGCATCACGGCTGTTAAATCGACCCAAAAGATTACCAGAGCAATGCAGATGGTAGCGGCAGCAAAATTGCGCCGCGCCCAGGAAAATATTATCAAAGCACGGCCATACGCTATTACACTGGACAGAACTATTGCTCAGGTTGCCATGAGAACCAAGAGAGATGTTCATCCTCTTCTCGCAGATCATCCCGAAAATCATAAAACACTTTTAGTCGTTGTTACGGCGGATTCGGGACTGTGCGGTGGTTTCAATACAAACATTATCAGGTCGGCACGGTCATATCTCGAAGAAAATAGAGATAAAGATATTAAACTTTTTTGTATCGGAAGAAAAGGCAGGGATTTTTTCAGAAGGCTGGAGTTGGAAATTGTCGGATCAAAAGTTTTGTTTTTCAATCATCTGAAATATGCCGATGCAGTGGAAGCCGTTGCTCAAATAAAAGATCTTTTTCTTAATGACCGGTATGACAGGGTTGATGTTCTCTACAATGAATTTAAAAGCGCAATAGCTCAGATTCTCAGGACAAAGCAAATGTTACCCCTTGTTCCTGCCGAAACTGAAGAGGCTTTAACCCCTATTGATTATATTTACGAACCCGATGAATATACTGTGTTCGATACACTTATTCCCTATAATCTCGAAATACAGATGTGGCGGATTTTACTCGAGTCTCACGCATCGGAAATGGGTGCAAAAATGACCGCAATGGATGCGGCCACTGAGAATGCCAACGACCTTTTAAACATACTCACAATAAGTTATAACCGTGCTCGCCAGGCTCTTATTACTAAAGAAATTTCTGAAATAGTAGGTGGCGCCGAAGGATTAAAAGTTTAAGTTATTCGTTGTGTTGATATATCCGGAGCCGCACATATTTTTTTGTGCGGTATTTTTTTCTAATCTAATTATACAAATTACGATGCAATAAAAAAACGTTGAATTTATCGATTATTACAGGATAGTACTATGTCTTCACACTATTTTACCCGCAGGGATTTTATCAGGGGCGGAACTGTTTCCGGGGTTTGTGCCGGAATGACGTCGGTAACACAAGCGCACACGGAAACAAAGGTGAAATCAAGGTCAGAATTTCTGAAGACCGGTATTATTCTCGGGGGAGGAAATCACTCCCAAAATATGTGGGCACGTCTCATCAATGCTGTTCCAGATGTCAATAATATTCCTTATACACCGCGGCGCACCGGTATGGAAATAACCCATGTGTGGGCGGTTATTCCCGGGTGGGCTGAGACATTTGCCGATACATTCGGTGTAAAAAATGTTGTGAAGCGTTTCGATGATATGATAGGGGAAGTTGACGGGTTGTTCATCGATGCCTTTTTTGGTACACCGTATTATTACCATTTAGCAAAACCATATATTGAAGCGAATGTTCCGTTATTTATTAACCGTCCTTTAGCCGATTCTGTGGGAAAGGCAAAAGACATTACTCAGCTTGCTAAAAAACATAACACTCCGATTATGACCGGTTCATCATTCGAGTTTCTTGAATCGACCATGAGCGTTAAAAACCGTTACCCATTCAATACCGTGAAAGATTTCGATTCCTATAATGCAACATCGGATTTTTACTCTCACGGTGTTCACGGCCTGTTGTTCACATACGCTTGTGTCGGTGGTAACATGGAAGCTGTCGGCCACAGGACGAAAAGCTGGATTCAGGGTGGCGGTATAACGGATGTCGTCTACAAAGACCGCGGCGATGGGCCGTTTATGGGAAAGATCCATGATTACAGCACCGAGAAATATCTTTGTGCCATCAAGTTCAGAGACTCCGATCAATATTATGGATTCGGACAGTCTGACTGGGATCAGTTTATGTGGATACATATGCTTCAGCAAGCCGAGATTATGTTTGAAACGGGTTTAATGCCCCATACTCACGAACAGATAGTTGAAAAAACAGCCATGTTTGTTGCCGCTTTTTATTCAATATTACGAGAGAATGGCGATCTTGTCGGCCTCGATGATTTTGATGAAGATTGGGAAATAGGCGTACCATGGGGACATTCGGGGAATCCGTCGATAGAGGAACAGGATGGATACCGAAAACTTTTTGGTGAAGAGAAAGGTGAGCTTCGCCCTGACAGGACAATGGGTTGATCATTTCATTACGTATATATTTTGTTGTGTTACCGGCTGTTTTAATATACATTTCTTGCTATATATATAATTCACACACACAATACTTCTCGAAAAATATAATATTACATATCATGATGTATTTATAATATGGAGGTAGTTGAATATTATGCCGACTCTAAAGCCTTTCAGGGCAATGCGATACAATCCCGAAATAGCCGGTGATTATTCGGAGCTTGTGGCTCCGCCGTATGATATCATTTATGATGAATGGCGTGAACGGTTATATGATCGAAATCCATACAACATAATCCGCCTTATCAAAGCCAAGGATGAGCCCGGTGACGGTGAGAATCCGAATAAATATAAACGTGCAAGCGATTATATCGAATCATGGATAGAAAAAGGTGTGCTCAGATATGAAGATAAGCCCTCGATCTATGTACGGTCCGACACCTATACGCTGGGAAATGAGACAAAAACACGATATGGCTTTATTGCACTGCTTCGCATCGAACAGTTCGGAAACAATGTCCACCCCCATGAAAGAACTCTTTCCGGTCCCAAAGTCGACCGTTTGAACCTTGTAAAAGCTACGCGCACGAATTTAAGTCAGATTTTTTCGATCTTCAAGGATCCCGGCGATACGGTTTACCGGTTGTTACTTAATAAAACAACCGAACTACCACCTGAAATTGAGTTCGAGGACGAGCAGGGCATTATACGAAGAATGTGGGTTGTCAACGATGAGGATTTTATCGCGGGGATTAAAGGACGTCTCCGGGACCGTGATATCATCATTGCCGATGGCCACCACAGATATGAAACGGCGCTGGCCTACAAAGAGCTTATGGAAAAAAACCGGACGAGCGATGACGAGCCATTTGATTATGTATCCATGTACTTTTCCAGCGCCGATGCTCCGGGTATGACGATATTACCTACTCACCGCAAGGTTTTGGGACTGGAATCATTCGACGAAGATACGTTTTTCAGGAAACTTGATGATCGATATAAGATAGAGCCCGTTGGAAAAATCAGTGTGGATGATTTATTGAACCGTATTCATATCGATTCTGAAAAGAACAATATTTTTGGTTTTTGTACCGCAAGCGGACTACGAATTGCCCGTATAAAAAATCCGGAAGTACCCAAGCAACTGGATGTCGATATACTTCATAACGATATTATCGAAAAAAGACTTGGCATAACCCGTGAGGACATTGCAGCAGGTCGGTATCTCCATTTCAGCAAAAGCCCGGAACATTGTATCGATGATGTATCCGCAGGAAAAGACCAGATGGGGATATTTCTGAATGCAATCAGGTCTGAGGAATTATTCCGCAGGGTTTTGGATGGAGACCGCATGCCGCAGAAATCCACATATTTTTATCCCAAAACCCTTTCCGGCCTGGCAATGTACAAGATTGACCGTAGATCGTTTTGAAGTTCATGGGAACTGAAATATAAATTTTTTGGTAATAACTCACTCCTTAATCCCCTCCCGTTCAAAGAGAGGAGAAGGTCGGCATATGATAAAGTTATGACATATATCGCGGGGTGAGTTCATCCTGCAATAGTAACCTTAACAACCTGATCCATAAGGGCACAAAATGTTGTGCCCCTACGGATGAATCAATAGATTATATAAAACATCATGTTTTGATAAATACACACAACATACAGAATTATTAATATCATACCCGTTATGTGTTCTTACCGCATTGAAGCCTGTTATATACAATTCACATCCTGCTGTCCGGAGTACTCGAAGTGATCGACGATTTTACATTATTCAAGGAAGAAGTCAAAAACCGCGTCGACATAGTCGATATTATCGGTGAATTTGTCGAGTTGAAACGGAGAGGAACGGCGCACATCGGTCTTTGTCCGTTTCATACGGAGAAGACTCCCTCCTTTAATGTTAATGCGGAAGGACAGTTCTATCATTGTTTCGGCTGCGGGAAAGGCGGCGATGTTATAAGCTTTTTGATGGATATCACCGGCATGAGCTTTATGGAAGCCCTTGAACAGCTTGCCGAACGGACAGGCCTGACGATGCCGGAACGTACCGGTATGGAAACAACCCGTAAAAACGAATCAGACCGTATCATGGCAGCAAACCTCGCCGCAGCGGAGTATTTCCATAAAACCCTGTATGAAGATGAGGGCAAAGCCGGAATGGATTATCTTACCGGACGCGGACTTGCTCCTGAGACCATATGGGCTTTTCGGCTTGGTTATTCACCCACCGATCCTCGCGGTCTTCTTGCCTTCGCCCGTGGGAAGGGCGTAAATCCGGATGACCTTAATAAAGCCGGCATTGTTTTGTCGAGCTCTTACGGTGTCGGGCCCTATGCGAGATTCGGAGGGCGGGTGATATTCCCGATAATCGACCAGACAGCCCGTATCCTGGGATTCGGAGGGAGGATTCTCGAAGGCGACGGCGCAAAGTATGTCAACTCACCTGAAACGGCGGTATATCACAAAAGCCGTGTCCTCTACGGCATATATCAGGCAAAATCTTCCTTGAAACGTGAGCGAACTGCCATTGTTGTCGAGGGGTATATGGATGTCATTTCCCTTCACCAGGCCGGGATAACCAATGTGATTGCGGCATCGGGAACATCATTCACGGTCGACCAGGCAAAGATACTTTCACGCATGGCCCGTAAGGTGATTTTGCTTTTTGACAGCGATGAGGCCGGACTTTCTGCGGCGGCACGGGGCGCTGATAATCTGCTGGTTACCGACCTTGACATCGGTGTGGTTGTGCTGCCCGAGGGACATGATCCCGATTCGCTGGTACGGGAACGCGGCGCTGAGGGATTTCGCGAAGTTCTCGAATCAATCGATCTCTGGGAATTCAAACTTCAGTCGATGAAAAAGGGTTCCTCCGATATCAACAGCATAACAAAGACCGCCGGGGAGGTTGCCGATTCCATCGCCCTGATCGGTGACGAACTGAAACGTGACATCTACATCCGTGACATGTCGCTGAAACTTGGCATCGATATCGAAGCAATGCGCAAAGCGGTCAACGGCCGTATCAAAAAGCGTAGCAGACACAGGGAAACCCAGACGCCCGCAGTTGAAAAAATCGGGACATCGGGCGAACGCGACCTGCTCGCATGCCTTCTTCAGTTCCCCGGACTGGCCCGTCACTTTATGGAAGAGGCAGGTTCGAAACCGTTCCCCCATGATGCCATTAAGAATATAGTCGACGAGTTGTTTCATCGTATTGTGGAGGGGCTGGACACCACGCCATCGGCTCTCATGAGCGGCCTTGACGACAAAAAAGCACAGGAACTTGTGGCATCGCTGGCGGTAGTCTCTATTACCGAGGACCGGGCATCGAAAATAATCGAGGACAACCTGAAACGATTCAAAATTCATGAAATTAACGGGGAGCTGGCACGGCTGCGACAAAAAATCGCTGCGGAAAAAGATACGAAGAAAAAAACTAACCTGATAGAGCGTCAAAACAACCTTAATGAACAATTGAAAACGGTGCGAGGGCAATAAATATATGTTTTTTACTTGTTTTTGGCGATAATTTTATTGACTTTCACTACTCGATTTTGTAAATTTGAAACCTGTCAAATTTTAAGAGTTCCGGTGTAACTCAATGGCAGAGTGAGCGGCTGTTAACCGCTAAGTTGTAGGTTCGAGTCCTACCACCGGAGCCAAAAAAATAAAAGTCCGAGTTCAACGAGGACTTTATTTTTTTCCCTAAGAACGAAGAACAAAGAACAAATTACTTTTTTTGAAGGA
>JAFGMP010000081.1 GCA_016927495.1 Candidatus Latescibacterota bacterium
ATCAGGTATAACCTTAAAAACATGACCACATGCTGAGCATGTGGGTTTTTAAGGCGGACTAAAAATAACCGCAAACCTCCGGAGATTCTTAATGGACGAATCCATTGATGTAACCATTGTCGGCGGCGGGATGATAACAAACGACCTTATCCTTCCGACCGTGTATCATTTACAGCGCACCGGAGCGGTAAATTCTATAAAAATCTGCGCATTGAACAGTACACCGCTTCTTGAGTTAAAAAACAATCCGGCCCTGAGTGACTCATTTCCGGGCCAGTCATTCACACCATATCCTCCGTTCGATGAACCTGAAGTTAATAAAGATCCTGACCTGTTCAAGGAAGTTCTGGCCGAGATGAAGCCCCGGCAGGCAGCTATTATAGCGCTTCCCGATCAGCTCCATTATGGCGCCGTCAAAGAAGCGCTTTTGAACAATCAGCATGTTCTCTGTGTAAAACCGCTGGTGCTCAAATACGAGCAATCTGTTGAACTTGAAAAGCTTGCATTCGATCGCGGCCTGTTCATCGGAGTTGAATATCATAAGCGGTTTGACAGGCGTTCCCTCCTTTCAAGGAAGGAGTACCGGCAGGGTCGATTCGGTGAATTCATTATCGGTGAAGCACAGATGATCGAGCCGTATTATTACCGGTTTTCGAATTTTCAGAACTGGTTTACCACCGATAAAACCGATCCGTTTGTCTATGTCGGATGCCATTATGTTGACCTTGTTTACTTTATTACCGGCCTGAAACCGGTCGCAGTATCGGTCGAAGGTGTAGTGCGTAAATTCCCCAACGGCAATAAAGGATTTATGTGGTCGTTTGGCCGTGTACGGTTTGAAAATGATGCATTGCTTAATGTCACTGACGGGCTCGGATATCCTGATGACGGTGCCGGTTCCAATGATCAGGGGCTTAAAATGTACTGCGAGGGTGAAGGCAAAACCGGATTGATCCTTCACAATGACCAGTACCGTGGGATGGCGTACTCGTACCTTGAGGGTATCGGACCCGGCGGCACGAATTTCAACTATATCAACCCCGACTTTTTCAGGATGGTACCGTGGGATGGCCCGGGATACAAACCAATCGGCTATGGCCCCGAATCGGTATCCGGGATTCTCGACACAATTCAGCGCATTGAGAATGAAACTGCTCAGTTGACCGGGAATAATGCGCTTGCACGGCGTCGTGAACTGATAAAAGAAGTTGACGAGCGCGGGCTTATTGCCACACCGGCGAACAGTTACATTAACGAACTGGTTACCGAGGCTGCACGGGCATCGATACTTAATGAGGGGGAACTCGTAAAGATAGAATATGGCGCAAAACCTCATATTATAAGAAAAAAATGATACACACTAAGAAATAAGGAAGATTATATGGGATTAATCACTGTTCCCGAATATGTCGCAAAAAAAACCGGATGCCCGATGATCATGGATGGTATTCTCGATGAGCCCGCCTGGCAGAAAGCCATGCCGGTGGGTGATTTTCAATTTCCGTGGTTTGTGTCGGGCGAGAAAGAGCAGACCGAGGCAAAAATAGTATGGGATGACGAGCGCATTTATTTTGCCTTCAGATGTGATGATAAGCATATCTGGGCGGAACACTATTCGCATAATGATCCGGTAAGTGAAGATGATTGCTGCGAGGCATTTATTTGTCCCATCCCCGATGGACCGGAACGTTATGATTACATTAATTACGAAATAAACTGTATAGGAACATGGAAAGTCGGTTATCATGCCGAATCACGGGGGGTGGTGCATAAAAGCTGGCAAGACTGCAAACACCTTGAAATCGGCAGAGTCATAAACGGAAGCTGCAACAATGACAGTGATATCGACAGGGGATGGGTACTGGAATTTTCAGTACCCTTTTCGCATTTTAAGGGATTTTCCGCATTATTTCCCCCACGTGACGGGCAGGTAATCCATATTGGCCTTAATCGCTGCGGCGGAAAGACCAATTCCCAGTACAGCCAGTGGGCACCTTCGTCAACGGCACAACCACAGTTTCATTCGCCAAAGGATTTTGGCAAAGTGATATTTTCAACTGAGTTGCTGAAATAGCACATGCAAAGGAGTTCGGCATGAGCATATCGGATATGAAAAAAAATGTCGTCGATCATATTTATGCGATGAAAGAACATGCTGCTGAGGTGTTAATGGAATTGGTACGGCGCCCATCTGTGTTCGGCAATGAAATGGGCGCTGTTTCCTTCATGAAAGGCACCCTCGATGCGGCAGGACTCGCATCTGAGATTATACCGCTCAATGAGTCGATTAAATCCCACCCGGAATATACTAATTATACTGAAGAACCGGTATGGAACGGCAGAGGAAATCTTGTTTGCGATTATGGCGGAAACGGTAAAGGTCGCAGCATGATTCTCAATGCCCACCTTGATGTTGTTCCGGGTGGAACGTGGACAGAAGCTTTTGAACCTATGCGTGATGACAATATTATAACCGGTCGCGGATCGAGCGATGATAAAGGTGGCGCTGTGGCAGCTTATCTTGCCATGAAAGCTCTTGCCGATCGCAAAATTCCTCTTTCGGGACGTCTGAGCATGCATAATGTCATCGACGAGGAGACCGGTGGAAACGGCACACTTTCGCTTTTGTGTGACGGGTATACGGCCGATGCAGCCATTGTTACTGAGTGTACCGACAATGTGATTTGTCCCTCAGGGTGCGGCGCTTTATGGTTTCAGTTGACCACGACAGGTACATCCACGCATACCATCGATGTGGATGAGGGAATTTCAGCTCTCGACAAGGCTAATCAGGCTATTTCACTGCTCAAAGACTACGAAAAATATTTTGTAGATCATTGTGCTGACCATCCGTATTACAGGGATCTCGACCACAATCCGAATCAACTGTGCATCAGCATGATACAGGCCGGTGTCGAACCCTGCATGATGCCGGAATGCTGCAATGTCGAAGGAGGAGTAGAATTTGTGCCGTACAAGGATATCGAAGAGATAAAAAAGGAAATGAGGCAGTGGCTTCTGGATAAAAGCGGCCCGTGGCTTCGTGATCATTTCGAGTTACGGTTTGATAAACTACACAACGCCGCATACGAAATTCCGCCTGACGATTCTTTTGTTACCTGCATTCAATCGGTGGTTCGGGATTTGGGCTTACCTGATGAACTGAAAGGCAGGGTTTCCTCATGTGACTCCCGTCTTTATCCGAGGGTGGCACATATGCCGGTAATTACCCTTGGCCCCGGTATGACGAAAAATATACATACGTCACACGAAAAAATTCGATTGTCAAGACTCCTTAAAGCAGCAGCCATTTATGCATGTACTGCGATTGACTGGTGCGGTGTGACAGAAAAGTAATTCACATAATTATCGAATCAGGCAAGATATTTATGAAATAAGGGTAAAAAAGCAGCTTATTCATCATATTATTTATATACAGCATGATTTAATTTACTGATTATTGCATTCGAAGTCATACATGAATATAAAGGAGTGGAATATGTCGAAGATCGCAAGAATAGGTATTGTCGGTACGGGAATTTTCGGACAGATGCATATGAAAGCTTTTACTCAGCTTCAAAACGAAGGTAAAGCGGAGCTGGTGGCGGTTGCCGATCTCATCGAGGATAGACGGCAAAAGGCAGCGAAGGAGTTCAGTGTCAAAGCATATGCCGATTACAAAGAAATGATAGATAAGGAAAAACTCGACGCTATCACGGTGGTTACTCCCGATGCATTCCATGCCGATATTGTGACCACCGGACTTGAAATGGGGTGTCATGTTCTCAGCGAGAAACCTCTTGCTACCACCATGGAGGATTGCAATAAAATTGTATCGGTCGCTGAAAAACACCCGGACAAAATTCTCATGGTAGATTTTCACAAGCGGTATGATGCCTATCATCTCGAACTCGAAAGAATTATCAGGGAGGGCGAAATTGGCAAGGTTCAATATGGTTATGCTTACATGGAGGACAGAATAGAGGTTTCGCGTGACTGGTTCAAAAACTGGCCTGCCGGTTCATCACCGTTCTGGTTTATCGGTGTACATTTTGTCGATCTTATTTACTGGGTAATAAAATCCAAAGGCGACAAGGTGTTTGCCACGGGCAGGCGAGAGAAACTGAGAAGCCTTGGCCTTGATTTCTGGGATAACATTACGGCACAGATTGTGTTCAAAAATGGCGCGACATTCACTGTCGATGCGGCGTGGACGCTGCCTGATGGATTTGAGGCAATTGTCAATCAGGGCTTACGATTTATCGGCACCGAGGGTATCATCGAAATCGACAGCCAGGACCGCGGCGCAGGAGCCTGCCTCAAGGGGAAAAGCCAGCAATCCTTTAATCTCGGTTTTTATTCGGAGAAACGTACACCCGATGGCAGGATGTTATATGGCGGTTATGGAATCCAGTCAATTATGGAATTCGTGTATCATATGAACTTTGTCATGAATGGCGGGGATATCAGAAAACTGGACGGGCTGTATGCAAATGCATATGACGGCCTCGAAGTATCGAAAATCTGTGTCGGAGTGCACAAGAGCGCCGAAACAGGCGGCCAGGTAATAGATCTAAGCAGTTTGTAATGGCACATTCATACAGTTTTTTGGGAGTTAATACCATGGTTTCTCAGGAGAAAATACTTCAGGTCTGTGATGATCTTCTTGTCGATACCGCAATATTTCTCATGCGGCTGGTGCAATTCGAATCGATCAGCAGTCATGAAGGTCCTGCAATGGATTGGATATACGAGCAGTTTAAAGATATATCGGACGAATGTGAAAAAATCGATGTTTCCGAAGACATTGTGAAAGATCCCGATTATGCCTTCAGAATCGATAACCGGCCATATAAAGGCAGGCCTAATGTCCGTGCTGTTCTCAAGGGCGACGGCACAGGAAAGAGTACGATATTTAATGCCCATGTTGATGTGGTACCCCCATCGAAAGGGCAGAATCGTCCGTTTGACCCATATGTGGATGAGGGGATTTTGTATGGCCGTGGAGCATGCGATGACAAAGGGCAGGTTGCGATTCTCTGGACGCTTTTCAAAGCACTGAAAAAGCTCGGAGTAAGGCTGAAAGGCGATGTAATTTTACACCTTGTAATCGAGGAAGAGACAGGGGGGAACGGTACTCTTGCAATGATCCGCAGCGGGGAAAAAGCCGATTGTTGTATAAATCTGGAGCCATGCTCGAACAATATTCTTACTTCGGTGAGAGGCGCTGTATGGTTTACCAGCACGTTTTACGGCAGAGCGGGACATTCCGGTTCATCCGAAACAACGGTGAGCGCTCTGGATATGGCTATCGAGGCTATAAACATAATCAAGGAATATCATGACGAACTGTTGGGCAAAACCATCAACGACGACCCTTTCTTTTCGAGATATACAAATCCGATGCCGGTGACGTTTGGTCAGAATGAAGGTGGCGACTGGCCTGCAATGGCGCCTCAAAAGCAGGTATTCAAAGGTGTGTTCGGTTTTTTGACCACGCCGAAAGAGGAGGTCATGAGCGAACTGGAGAAACGTATCAAAACCCGCGGGCCCGCCTGGCTCAGAGACAATTTCGAGATTTCATTTCAATACCGGCATGATACATCGATAAACAACCCTGAACTTCCTTTTGTGAAAACACTTGCGAATTGCTATAAGGCGATGGGTGTGAAAAGTGAGATAGGAGCCATGCCAGCATCGACCGACCTTTGGTTTTACACAAATATTCTTGGAATACCCGGGCTTGTGACCGGCTGCGGCAATCTTATGGATGCCCACACAAGTAAGGAACAGGTGATACTAAAGGATATCATCATTTCTGCGGCAGTTCTGACGCTGTTTGTAAAAGAGTGGTGCGGTATCGAGGCAGCTTAAATAAAAAGGTGTAACATATGGGGTAACCAAAAAAACAATTCTCGATACGTTCCGGAGCCTGAGCGACGAAACCATAGGATTTCTCGACAGACTTGTACGGTTCGAATCCATCAGCGGGAATGAAGGCCCGGCGATGAAATGGATTTATGAACAATTTCATGATCTTGCCGATGTATGTGAACTGGTTCCTGTTCCGGAAGATATTGTTCATGACCCCTGTTTTGCATTCAGAGTCAACGATACACCATATAAAGAGAGACCCAATGTACGGGTTGTACTCAAAGGTGCCGGCGCCGGGAAAAGCGTAATTTTCAATGCTCATGCGGATGTAGTGGCTGCTTTGGAAAATCAGGAATGTTCGTTTGAACCGAAAATTAAAGACGGCAGAATGTACGGCCGTGGAACGTGTGACGATAAGGCGCAAATAGCTGTTTTATGGTCGATTTGTAAGGCATTCAAAAAACTCGGTATCAAACCCAACGGCAATGTGATTCTTCACTTTGTCATCGAAGAGGTGACCGGAGGAAACGGAACGCTCGCAATGATGCGCCGCGGTGAAAAAGCTGACTGCAGCATTATTCTCGGCCCCTGCTCGAACAACATTTGCACCTCAGTGAAAGGCGCTGTCTGTTTTTGCGGCACTTTTTACGGAAACTCGAAGAATAACGGTTATCCACAGGTCACGGTAAGCGCCCTTAAACTTGCTGAAGAAGCAATGCGGATTATCGAGGAATATCACGATGAATTACTCGCCGAAACCATTAACGATAATCCGCTTTTTGCACGACACAGAGATCCGATGCCGGTAACATTCGGACAGCTTACGGCGGGTGACTGGGAATCGTCAGTTCCACAAAAAGCTGTTTTGAAAGGAGTGTTCGGCTTACTGACAACTCCCAAAGAACAGGCGATGAAAGAGATTAAGGAACGTATTAAAACCAGAGGTTCGGAATGGCTCAGCACAAATTTCGATATGATGTATCGATACTGTCACGATGCATCGATAATTGACCCTGGACTGCCTTTTGTGCAAGCGCTTACAGATAGCTACAGGTTAATGAATGTACAGAGTAAAACTGACGTTATGACAGCATCCACAGACGCCTGGTTTTACACAAATGTACTTGGCATTCCCGGCCTTATGACAGGTTGCGGAGACCTGTGTAATGCCTATTCATGCTGTGAGAATGTGGCTTTGGAAGGCCTGACAATGGAATCAGCAGTACTGACTCAATTTATCAAAGAATGGTGCGGTATACGGGAATCGTGAACTGAAATCCAACAGAACTGTGACTATATAACTTCTGAATGAAAGGTTAATCCTGTGATTTTCACCAAAAGTTCGGAAACAAATGTTCTTAATGAGATAGAAATTCTTAAGCTGTGCAGTGAAGCATTCTCTCATCAGAACATTGATGGTAAACGCGTTCTTGCGATTTTACCCGATTATACACGGTCATGCCCTATAGATATAATGTTCAGGATTATATATTCTCTTCTGGCAAAACACACGAAGGCTCTTGATTTTCTCATCGCACTGGGTACTCATCCACCGATGAGTAAAGAGGCGATTTACAAACTCGTCGGAATAACTGAATCAGAACATTTCAGCAGATTCCCGAAAGCGCGGTTTTTCAATCATGAGTCGGGTAATCGCGATAAGTTGCTGCATATCGGGACAATAAGCGAGGATGAAACCGAAGAAATATCGGGAGGTCTTCTGCGTCGTCAGGTTCATGTGACGATAAACAGGATGGTGAATGATTATGATCTGCTGCTGATAATAGGCCCGACGTTTCCCCATGAATCTATGGGTTTTTCCGGCGGCCATAAATACTTTTTTCCGGGTATTTCCGGCGAGGAAGTCGTCGATACCTTCCACTGGATCGGTGCGCTACTCACCATTCCGGCAGTCATCGGTATGGCAGACACACCCATGCGCAGGCTGGTAGATAAAGCGGCATCGTTCATTCCGGTTGAACGAATATGTATAAGCCTTGTCGTTAAAGGCCGTGATGCGTACGGAGTATTCATCGGTCCGCCTGTTGAAGCTTTTACCGCAGCAGCCAATCTTTCCGATAAAATTCATATTGTGTATAAAGATCACCCCTATAAAAGAGTGTTATCATGCGCACCACCGATGTATGACGAATTATGGACAGCGGGTAAGTGTATGTATAAGCTCGAATCGGTTGTTGAGGACGGCGGCGAACTAATCATTTATGCGCCTCACCTTACACATTTGTCGATTACCCATGGTCACCAGATAGAAAAAATCGGATTTCATGTCAGAGATTACTTTCTGAAACAATGGGATACATTTAAAGGTTATTCCGGCAATATTCTGGCCCACTCCTGTAATGTCAGAGGAATAGGAACATATGAAAACGGAGTGGAAAAACCGCGTATTAATGTGACGCTGGCAACACAGATAAGTGAAGAATACTGCAAAAAAATCAATCTTGGATATCGCGCCCCCGAATCAATTGATGTGA
Organism: Candidatus Latescibacterota bacterium; assembly: GCA_016927495.1. GTDB lineage: Bacteria > Latescibacterota > Latescibacteria > Latescibacterales > Latescibacteraceae > JAFGMP01. The sequence continues at coordinate 8,370 of JAFGMP010000081.1, forward strand.
ATGAATGGAAAAACCGTGAGAACGAAAGAATTCTTTATGTACCCAAAGCCGGAGAGATGCTGTATTTGTTGAAGAATAATCCTTTTAGATAATAACGTGTTTTCAATACTCAGACAGGTAAAAATGACCATAAATCGAACATACAACACGGGGTGTGCACTATGATAATCGGAAAAGGTTCAGAGAACGAACCGTTGAGTGAGATACAGGTTCGGGAACTTTGTTCTGATGCCTTTGCGTTGAAGAACCTCTGTGGTAAAAAGATACTCGCCATTATTCCCGATACGACACGCTCCGGCCCTATGGATATGATGTTTCGGATTGTTTACGGGCTTCTTGCCTGCGGTTCCAAAACTCTGGATTTCCTTGTCGCTACAGGTACACACCATCCGATGAGTCAGGAGGCTATCTACCAGCATCTCGGAATTACGAAAGAAGAGCATATCAATACATATTGGAAAACGCGGTTTTATAGTCACAACGCAATGGATACAGGACATCTGAAACACCTTGTGACCTTCAGTGAGGATGAAATAGCTGAAATATCCTGCGGTCTTTTGAGAAAAGAGGTTAATGTCACAATCAATACCATGATTTACGATTACGACGTTTTGCTTATTATCGGCCCGACTTTCCCGCATGAGACCATGGGATTTTCGGGTGGTCATAAATATTTTTTCCCGGGTATCTGCGGAGAGGAGATCATTAACACATTCCACTGGATCGGAGCCCTTGTCACATGCCCGGCATCAGTGGGAATAAAAAACACACCTATGCGCAGGCTCATCAACAGAGCTGCGGAATTTATACCGAAAGAACATCTGTGTGTAAACCTCGTCGTTAAAAAACGCGATATCTACGGTTTGTATATAGGCCCACCGAAAGAGACATTTTCTGCCGCGGCCGATTTGTCGGATAAAATTCATATTGTCTATATGGACCATCCTTTCCAGCGTGTTTTGTCCTGCCCGTCACCAATGTATGACGAGATATGGACGGGCGGCAAAGGCATGGTCAAACTCGAATCTGTAGTTGCGGATGGCGGGGAACTTATACTGTATTCACCATATATCACCCATTTGTCGGGAACGTACGGACATTTATTGGAAGAAGTCGGTTACCATGTCCGTGACTATTTCATCAAACAGTGGGACAGGTTCAAAGATTACAACACCAATGTTCTTGCGCAGTCATGCAACGTACGGGGTATCGGTACGTACGAAAACGGCATTGAAAAATCCCGTATCAAGGTAACTCTGGCTACGCAGTTGAGTAAAGAATTATGCGATAAAATAAATTTCGGTTATTGCGACTACCGAACCATCAATCCGGAAGAATGGAAAGACCGTGAAGACGAGGGTATCCTGTATGTCCCTAATGCCGGAGAAATTTTGTATTTACTTAAAAACTAACCTGATCGCGATCAGAAAATTGCGACATGATAGAATAACGTAAGTGTGTACCGGTTGTCTATACTAAACATAACCTATTGAATATTATTGAATTACATACACAATAAATATTTGATTTCAGGTGTTACGGAGGAATGTATGATCGGTAAAAGAACAACGGATGAATGGATTGGCCTGATCGAATCCAAAAACAGCGGATTAATTTCCCAGCTCAAGTCAATCTACGGTCAGCATGATGATATTATCGATGATCGATTGCATGCATTGCATCAGGTTGCTCAACGGTTCAGGGTGGTATACGGTAACAAAAAAGTCCGATTCTCCCGTGCACCTGGGAGATTGAATACTTTGAGTATGCATTCTGACCACAGGGGGTCATATATCAATCCCATATCATTGAACCGGGAGGTAATTATATGTTTTGCTCCCCGTGACGATGATAAAGTCGATATGTATAATGAAAATCCATATTATGGCGAACGATATTTCTCGATACAAAATGAATCTCCTAATAACGGTATTTATACCGAAAGCGGCTGGCTCGAGTGGACACAGCATAAAACGGATGAACGCAAAAAAGCCGGTATCAATGATGACTGGATCAATAAGCTGAAATCGGTGCCCGTATACCTTCAGAC
>JAFGMP010000511.1 GCA_016927495.1 Candidatus Latescibacterota bacterium
GAGAGGTGTCCGAGTGGTCTAAGGAGCACGACTCGAAATCGTGTGAACGGAGACGTTCCGTGGGTTCGACTCCCACCCTCTCCGAAAAATATCGATAAGTATTATTTACCTGTCAATTTATTCCTAAAAATCAATATAGCAAAACATAGGAGTTGAGTTGAATTTTTGATTGTCTTAGAATATCAGAAAAGGAGTAAAAATGATTTATTTTTTATTCTGCATATTATCCATGAATCCCCAATCATGGGACAATACAATAAATTTTGAGGGCAAGAGCAGCCCAAATTTCCAGTATCCGACGGACAGTGTTATTGAGCATGATTATAATGTGCTTCATTATGAGATTGACATAGAAGTGTTTGAGCCCTTTGACAGTCTGGCGGGGTACTGCACAATGACTTCCAGAGCCGAACAGACCATAGATTCTATTGAATATCATCTTGGAATGAACATGATAATTGACAGCATTATGGTGGACGGAGTTGTAGCATCATACACGCGGATTGCCGACACTGTTTATATCGTTTTGCCTTCGACCTATTACATTGACGAAGTATTTTCTGTTAAAACTTATTACTGTGGTGAACCAGCAAATAGATTTTATTCTGGATATAACGGTTTTTTTACATGTACTGAATCAGCGGAAGCTTCAAAAAAATGGTATCCATGTTTTGACCAGTGCTGGGACAAAGCGGACAGTGGCGTCACACAGCACATCACGGTTCCCGACACGATTTATGCTGTTTGCAACGGTCTTATAACTTCCATTGACACTCTTTCCGGAAACCGTTTCACGTATAACTGGGATCACAACCATCCAATTGCGACATACCTTATATCAATTGCCGCTTATAATTACACAATACTAGAAAGACAGCACAACGGATATACACTTATTTATTACGCTCTTCAAGATTATATTTCACTGGCGCAAATGATGCTCGATACTACAGAAGTGATCTTGAGCGTATATGATACGCTGATAGATATCTATCCTTTTGCGGATGAAAAAATGGGTCAATGCCAGGTTCCAGGAAGTATTGGTATGGAGAATCAAACCTGTATAATTTATGGAATTCGACAATCTATTGATACACAGGTACACTCACACGAAATCGGTCATATGTGGTGGGGAGACGAGCTGACTTGTATAAATTACGCCCAGATGTTTCTCAATGAAGGAACCAATTCTTATTACGAGAGTTTTCCACTTCTTGAAATACGAGGAATCCAGGGTTTCCTGGATAACATAACCTTTCAGAGGAGATCAGGTCTAGATTATGATGACAGTTGTCACTATCCCATACTGAACAGCCCAGACCCCTTTGGCCTTAACGTTTATTACAAAGGGGCATGGTTTCACCACATGCTGAGGAACCTCATGGGGGATACACTATATTTTCCTGCCATGAGGGAGTACTACCAGACCTACAGGGGTGGAAATGCATCTATATCAGAACTGATGACTGTCATGGAGAGTTATTACGGTGATTCTCTGGACTGGTTTTTCCACCAGTGGCTTGAGGAAACGGACTACCCTCTTTTGAGGGTGGGTTGGGTTCATGAAGACGACACACTGACAATAAGAGCTGACCAGGTTCAGACTAACGGTCCTGCAATATTCAGGATACCAGTTGAGTTCGGAATATGGGAGAATGACTCAATAACTGTCATCGGTCCATACTGGATGGAGGATTATTCACACATAACGGTTAAGCTAAACACCGATGAACCGGACTCAGTTACGATTGATCCCAACACAAAGCTGTATTACAAACTCGACCAATGCATAGCTGCGAACGGCGTTTTGCTTGTAGACGACGACGGTACAGGCAACGCGCAGATTCTATATCAAACCATATTCGATGAACTGGAAGTGTCAATACATTTATGGAACGTAAACCAGAACGGACTGCCTGGAGATTCATTTATAAAACATGTAAAAGCTGTATTCTGGGTGACAGGCACGAGAGACAACCCAATGACTCCAGACAGGAGAGAGAAGATAAGATATGCTCTTGAGAACGGCACACCTGTAGCTATATTTTCCCCCAAAACTCCTTCACAGCTTCAGGGTACACCATTCCTTTCGGACACACTCGGTTTTACGTATGCGGGAGTGACTACATCTGACACACTGTTTCAGGGGGTAGCAGGAGATCCTGTAGGGAATGGGCTTCGGTGGTTTAATATACCTATTCACAACAGTTCTGTCCTGACGCCGGTGACGGGAAGCGGAACCGGGAGCGTCTATTGGCCTGGATTAGGACATGGAATAGTCAGAGGCGAAAACTTTCAGACAGTATTTTCGTCAATAGATTTACGGTGGGTCTACAACATGCCAGGGTATTCTACAAAAGCTGTATTGATAGCCAATATATTGAACTATTTTGGAATAGCTACGCCGGTCGGAGTGGAAGAGGTGGCGGAAATACCGATTGTTGGCAAACACTCAAATCTTTCAGTTAGATATGCCACGGGTGGCAGGGTATTTCTTTATGCGACATCTCCCGTCACGACAGAACTTTCCGTATACGACATAACGGGTAGAAGAGTGATGACATGGACATTCCAGGGAGAGTTGGATGTGGAGTGGGCAGACAGGGGGGATGACGGGAATGTATTACCCCAGGGCAGATATTTTGCTGTTCTTGAGAATGCAGGAGAGTCAAAAACAATTTTGTATTTAAGGTAAAAATTATTGGCTGTCCTAAAGTTTCATATAGGTTAAACATAAACTTAAATATTTTTTAATAATTTAATAAACCATCTTCAAAACCTAATTCCCGGAGGTTCGTACTTTTATTCTTTTACGTCGGGAGGTTATCTTCAGAAAGAAAAGTTCGTCCTGCCGTGAAGGCGGTGTGCATTTTCGCCGAGAATATTGACGTGACTAAAAAAACAGCAAAACAAACATGCATGTATTGCCTTTGATCCACAAAACAGCATAACAGACAAACGGTGAATTGGTATTCAGATAAAAAATAAAACTAATTTGAAAAGCAACAAGCTTTTAGCCGCCATGAGCGCTATGACCAGAGAAGGTAAAACTGAATAAAAGATTTACCGGATCAGATGGTTTAACATTTAGGCTTGTTCATGTAATTTAGTTCAATATATGAAAGGGATCAAACGTTTCGTCTTTTTCCTGTATTCTGTGTATTCATGACCGAATTGCTGGAGCATAAGTTTTTCTTCCACGTTTATCCTGTAGATGAAAGATGCGATAACCGGAATAGCTATAACCGCAAGACTTGCCCAGTTGTTGAAGGAAAGACCCAATCCGACAAACGAAAGAAGCGAACCAGTGTAAGAAGGATGCCTTATAAATCTGTAAAGACCCTTTTTTATTATGTGCTGATTTCGATGAATTGTGAGATTAACTGTGAAAATCTTTCCGAGGCTTATGATGGCTATTATGCGTAGGATCATACCGGCGATAATGACGAACAGTCCGACATATCCTGTAAGATGCATTGCTGTGATAGGCAGATTGGTGTAAATCATCAGAATCACTCCTGCGAAAATTGAGGTAATTATCGTCGTCCACATTATTCTCAGGGAATTTTTGTCCATTTTATATGAGTCCGCTGATCCGGATTTTATAAACCTCGCCAGAAAAACTTCCGAGAGAAACCAGGTTCCCCATATCACGAAGAAAATAAACATGTCAGCCTTCCTTTTACATGACCAATATCAAAAACAAAATGCAGTATGCCTCTATATAACTTTACCCGTTTCAAATTCTTACTGCAAGACCGGTTCATATTTGACCTCTCTTGAATTCCAGAGGACGATTCCGGGTATTATTTGAGATGTTTTTTCTATTTTATTAAGGATAATTTTACCGAATGCTTTGAAAATTGAGAATCTGATTGCTGATAGGTTGCTCTAATTATCTTTCGCTTTTTAGAATTACCATGAAATTTTCCAGTTCTTCTTTCGAATAAATGTCGCGGTTTAGCTCCGTAAGACCGGTAGATATTTGAGAATCGATTTCTACTACGTATAAGAGTGAGTTGTCGAGAATAAAAGCAAGTTGTCTGCCGATTGCATTTTCAGTCACTACACTCAAAATTTCAGTTCCTTCATCGTCGAGCTGAATTGACAAAATCCAACTTGTTTCTTCATTCGTGTTTGTTTCGAATGACCTGATTGCCTCAAAATTTTCTGCTGTCACTATCGGATTAGGATTAATAAAATAAACATTGGTCGATCTGTGTAGCTGCCTTTCGAATCCGTTCTCATCATCTGCGACATAATACCAACCCGTGTATAGTATTGTCCCGTTGTGTGAAGAAATATTTAAATTGTCTTTGATGTGATGTTCGGGGTCTTCGAGAAAATTAATTCCGCGATTCTTGTCATTTCCTTTTGAACTGTTGTCGGAACAGGCTGACATTAGAAACATCAGAATGAGAGTTGTAATAGTTGTCTTTTTCATTTTGCTATAAACCTCACAATATTCCAAGTGCCATCTGCTTTTATAAACCTTTTCCGAGTATCACAAATCTGTGCTTGATTTACAATAAGTTGTTCGGCACAGCATTGATTTGACGTAAAAATCCCAGAAAGTCTTCTTCACCTCTTTCCAGAACTATATTTCCGTCGGTTATTTTATTTATAGGTATGCCTGTCCAGGTCACCTTCTTATCTGTCGCAGGGAAATTCATGAACAAACCTCTGTGAGTGCCGGAAAACGTCCATTTAACAACAACTTTATCGTCTTCGGCGATTTCATCCTCGATTTGAAGGCTTGAATCCGGAAAAGCCGACCGAAAATCCTGCATTGTGCGTTTGAACATTTTCGCACCCGTAAAAATTTTGGGCATAATGGGATAATATACTGTAAAAGAAGGCGCTGTAAGCTTCTCGATTAAATCAAGGTCAGCATTTCCCTAGATCTGAATGAATTTTCTGGAATAGCTTTGTTTTCTTCCAAAGACATTTAACCTCCTCTTGTTGAGGTGTCCATGAAGCATATTAGGATTTATTAGCTGTATTCTAAATTTTATAATGACTATTCTATAAAAGCCATAGTCGGTTTGTTTTTCGTTTCTGGAGTTTATAAAAGGATTTAGCAAACCAAAATGGTCAAATGCTATTTTTCAATCGCCCAATCCTTCATCGGTTTTCCGGGGTCGAGATTATCGTAATAAAGGTCAAAACCCAACTCGTCAAAAATATTTTCAAATTCCGAAAAAACCTTTTCGGTCGTTTTACGAAGTCCGGTTAAATGCTGATATTTACCCTCGACAACTATTTTGGTTAATTCATAAAAATGCCTTGGTTTCGTTTTAAACCTCATTGATTCCTCGATGAATTTCGAGAAAGTGGTATAAGGGTGCTGATTCAGAAATGACAAGACTCTCAGCATGTGCAGATACATGTCAAAAACCAGAAGAGGAATGCCCGTTCTGTTTTTCTTTAAAACAGCATTAAATACCTTCGCAGTCGACTCCTGTACTTCGTACCAATGTTTTGCGGCGTGATTCAGGCAACGTTTCTTGAGATTTTTGGCTTTATATCTATTTAATCGCTCTATAAAAGTTTTGTTGATGATCGGCATCAATTTATCCGAACCAGCGATATACCAGCTTTCCGTAGGTTCTTTGACTTCTTTGATATACGATTCTTTTGTCGTATAGATAAGCTCTACTAAAAGACCATTTCGTATTTTCCCCATGCCGGCGATTTTTTTATCACGATCTATTTTCTTGACGAAAGCGATTAATTCCAGATCCGAATAATCAATGTCCTCGTTTCTCGCGAAAGAGCCTTGAGCCGCCAACGCGACGAGATTTTTCCCAACCCTTTTCTTTATGAGCGGAACAAGTTCATTAACAACCTGTTCTCTCTCTTTGTGCTTATATTTTTTTAGGCCTTTCATGTTGTCGACTAAAGTATATAAAAAATGGGCGAGTATTACAACATAAGGAATGATGGCAAAAAGCAAGAAATGCCGTAATTTTCGTAAAACCGCACCAATATGGACATATCACATGGTTTATCAAAAAAATCGGCGAATTGAATTAAGTATTACATTGCAACAATCTTTCCAAAAAAATATCTTCAAATCTGGGACAATTCGTTCGCGATATAGGAAACTTTAAACTTTCTGAATCCAAAAAAACCGCTTTAGCTTCTCCTTTTTGAGTTGCAAAGACGGGGCGGCGGGTTTTATTTGCCTTATCCAATATATCTGCGGCATGAGTTTTTACATAAAAAATAAACTTAATATCATCTTTAATTTTCATAAACTCTTCTAGAATTGTGCTCTAACACTGAATATGATCTTGTCAGCTAAAAAATTTCGGTTCCTGTTTGTCAAAAGATCAGCTTGTTAATTAAGACAAAAGTAGGCACTGCGTGAAAGCTTTAAGCCGGTTTGTCAAATAATCACGTCTTGAAAACCATTATTAAAATCCTGATACCGACCAGACTTAGGGCTAAAGCCAGGGCGCGAATGATCCAATCGCCGCGGATTCGCCCAGAAAGCCAGGCTCCCAATTGAGCGCCAAACAAAACTCCTACACCCAGTAAAACTGTCTCGTAAACAGAGGATCCGGTAAAAGATCCTTTAGCTATATGTACTATTGTCCCGGCTAAAGCCATAATCGCCAGGATGAAGTGCGACGTAGCGGTGGCGATGTGAACGGGAAAATTGAGAAGCCGGACTAGAATCGGTACGTGGATAACCCCCCCTCCGATACCAAGCAGGCTAGAGGCATATCCGACAAGCGTGCTCAAGGCAGCACCAAGCCTCAAGTCGTAAGAAAATGTATGTTTGGTGCCGTCCTTCTCGACAATACTTATTTTGGTATGCGCTTTCTTTTTTACATCCAAAGGTTCTGTTTTCTTGTCTCTGTGGAAAAGTATGTATAGGGCAAGTACTATAATCAGGACGCCAAAAATACCGTTGAATGTTCTGCGGGGGATTAAATCCGTTGTCAAGGCTCCAAAAACCGCGCCTGGAACAGTTGCAATAGCGAGTAAAAAGCCAGATTTGTAATCTATGCGTCTCAATCTCGCGTAAGCGGCGGATCCTGACAAAGCGTTTAAAAAGACGACAGCCAGAGAAATGCTTGTAATACTCTCCGGGGACTTGTTCGGGTAGATAAGGAGCAGGACAGGGACTAAAATAAACCCGCCTCCGGCTCCTATGAGAGTTCCGATTGTACCCAGAACAAAACCCATGGGTATAAGCCATATTTGTTGATCCATTTTTTAAACTTTCGCTTTCATTTGAGAATATCTACCGTTCATAAGCTGATTAGTTTAATAACTTCTAAAAATTCTCGACGGTTAAGTCCCAAAGACTGCTTATTGCCGAAAATCTAACGAGTAAAAACTCACTACGTATATGTTACCCAAACCATTGAGAACTCCGGTGACAAAATTTTCTAATTCACCTACACCGTCTAATTTTTTATCTAACGGTGAAAACCTTTCGCTCGTAAAATAAAAATTATTCCTCGGAAAATCGATAAATGGGCAGTAATCCAAATATTCCGAATTGACAATTTCTCCCATGTTTTCAGCAGGATTCCAATTTCCGGTTTGATCTTTTGCACTGTAATACAGATCGCCTCCTCCGAGTTCGTCATCCCTGCCGAATGAACTGAATACGATCAAATCTTCATCTGGTGAGACGTAGGAATTGAATTCGTAGGTCGGTGTGTTGATGTTTGTATCAAGAGGGCGGGGATCAGTATACGCACCGTCGATATACCTGCTGATAAAAATATCCTCGTTCCCGATTCCGTTTTCCCTTACCGAAGTAAAATATAAATTGCCGTTTCTGCACACCGAAGGGTAGAACTCGTCAAATTCAGTGTTGATGATAGAGGGCAGAGGTTCAGGTTCGCTCCAAGATACACCCTTTCTTTCCGAAACCCAAATATTAAAATCTGTTTTAGTTGAGTCTGTGTTCATAGGCCTATTTGAAGCAAAGTATAGTTTTCTGCCGTCTGGTGCAAAGCAGGGCTCAATGTCTGCATATTCTCCGGAAAAATCCAGAATTTCTCTTCTGCTCCACTCTTCTCCAATTTTAGAAACCCTCACCAAACACATTTTGGACCTTCTGTAATCGGTCAAAGTAAAAATAATTTCATCAGCTTTGGGTGAAATGGCGATATCCCTTTCATAAAGCCATGTCGAAACAATACCCTCGGCGAAAATTTCCGCTTCAGAGGGAGAACTTTCCAAACTAATTCCGCCAAAACCAAATAACTGCGATGATAATGCTACAAATAAAAAAAGTGTTGATAACTTTTTTTTCATCTCACTAAAACTCCTGTTTGATATTTTTTCCGGTTTTTTCAATGTTAGTAATACTCATCTATCATGCCTTTGTATTCAAGAGCTGCCGTAATTATGGGTCCTTTTACCGCAAATACCTGAGCGACATTGCTTCCTCTTATTGAAAGAAGGCGATCACCCGGTTTTATTGCGAAGGATTTCATTGTCCGGCCAGGTAATTTCAGGATTCCCTCGGTATTTATCTTCAGCCAGCAATACAATCTTTTTTTATACATTATGCAAGTTCCCTCTTCGGATGAATAATCACAGATTTCAGGATGGTCTGTGAACAAAGCATTAAATAATGTATTTTTCATCAATGAATAATTGGAAACACAAAATCCTCCTGATTTTTTACTTCCTGAAATTAGTATTACCCCTTTATCAGAATAAAGATGATATTCCTGATAAACTGCCGGAGGGATTTTTACAAAACCATTTTGGTCAATAACCGACCAGCCAAAAACGAATTTTCCCCCTTTAGCGATTTGAGGTATTGATGTCCTCCTTTTTCATCTATTTTATAGATATAATTCAATTAGGCGGATGAAAATTGCCGAATCCCCTTCATGATAGAATAATACTCGTTTGAAATCAAACCAAGAGATTGTAAAGTAAAATAAAACTTCTGCCAACAAGAGATGAGGTTGTTTATGAATAGCAGTCATGATCAAAAATTTTACCAAACCGCCAGTATTAGGCTTTGGATAAAGAGAGGAAAGCTTTCTCTCAATAGGTTAAATTTTTGTCAACGACGATATTTTTACACTTGATATTTTTTTGTTCCAATGTAATATGAATCGTTAAAACATCAGAAAATTTTATTTTGATTTTTTTTGCCTTTATGGTATATTCGCGAAATGACAAACGCATACAGATATAACATAGACTGTTGTAGAAGACTCGGAAATGTTCCGGGACTCGGCCGTATGTGTTTCTGATTCGTTGATACATATTAAGGCTAAAAAAGCTCTCGGAATATCCGAGAGCTTTTTTTTTAAATTGGAAAATTTATGAATACTTTATTACAGACAATCGGCAAAACCCCGATGATAAAACTGGGGAAAACACTTGACGGTGTTGGTGTAAACCTTTACGCGAAACTAGAAGGGTATAACCCTGGAGGTTCGATTAAAGACAGAGTGGCTCTTTACATGGTCGAACAAGCTGAGAAAAGAGGGGAGTTAAAACCCGGTAAAATCATACTGGAAGCCACAAGCGGAAACATGGGAATAGCCCTTGCGATGGTTGGAGCCTGCAAAGGATACGAGGTTCAAATTGTAATGTCTGAAGGCATGAGTGAAGAGCGTAAGGCGATTCTAAAGGCTTTTGGTGCAAAACTTATTTTGACTGAAAAAAGGTTTGGCACCGGTGGAGCGCTTTCAAGAGCGAAAGAAATGGTCAAAAATTCCCCCGAATTGTACTGGTTTCCAAACCAGTTCAACAACGCTGACAATGTCATGTCTCATTACCACGGTATTGCCAAAGAGATTTTGGAAGAAGTTTCAGACATCGATTACCTTATAGCGGGTGTGGGCACTTCCGGAACAATTATCGGTGTTGCTAAAAGGTTAAAGAAAAATTCTCCAAAGACGAAAATCGTCGGAGTTTTTCCCAATGCCGGCTACGAGATTCAAGGACTGCAGAACCCCAACAAGGATTTCATCGGAAAAATTTTCAGAGAGGATATGATAGATGAAACATTACAGGTATCAAAAGAAAATGCGTATTCTGCGGCGCGAAAAGCCGCAAAAATAGAGGGGCTTTTAGTGGGCATGAGTTCAGGAGCGGTTCTTTATGCGGCATGCCAAAAAAGTCAATCATTGAAAGAGGGAAATATTGTCGCCATAGTTCCCGATAAGGGAGATAGGTATTTGAGCACTGGGTTGTTCAACTGTTTGGATTGAATGAGTTTTGAAATTTAATGGGCTGTTTTGACATATTTAACGTTTGCTTACATAATATGGAACAATCCTGGGATTTTGCGGAGGGGTTTTTTAAGTTATAAATGCAGGAGTGTGTAAACGCATGAGAAGCTACGACTATATAGCGAGAAAAGGCATTAAAAATGTTAGTTGGGGTGAATTTCACGAAATGTGCAAAAATCTTGCGAAAAAACTATCGGAAATTGATTCTGATCTGATTGTCGGGATTGCAAGAGGGGGGCTTTTTCCGGCGACTTTGATCGCTGGAATGCTCAGAAAAGAGATTTACCCTATAAGAATAACTAGACGGGAAAACGATCAGGTAAAATTTACAAACCCCCGGTGGATTGTCGATGTGCACGAAGGTGTTGCAGGAAAAAAAGTCGCGTTGGTCGATGAAATTTCTGACTCTGGTGAAACACTGGGAGAAGTGTCAAGGAGGTTGAATGAAAAAGGGACAAAAAGAGTGACGACGGCAGTGCTTATCACTCACTCATGGGCTGTTCCTGAACCGGATTTTCACGCCTTAATGTCAGATGAACTGGTTGTTTTCCCATGGGATAGACAAATTTTAATCAACGGCAGGTGGATTTTGCACCCTGAGTTGACCGAAGCTATAAAATCTCAAAAAGAAGGCAGATCAAAGATATAAATTTCATCTGTGAAATTTGCAGAAAGAGAACAGGATGTATTAGATTTTTGAATACTTTTAAGTTAGTCTTTGTGGAGCTGACAATCGACAATAAGCACCGCAGCGGATATACAAGTTTTTTATGATAAAATGTTATTAAGTAAACTTTTCCGGAATGTTGTTAAAAGTAAAATTTGTTTAACAGATAAATTCACTGTAAATTATAAAGAATTAATCACTGCTATTTAGTTATTTATAGGTGTTAATCTATATTATTCCATTATTATA
>JAFGMP010000512.1 GCA_016927495.1 Candidatus Latescibacterota bacterium
AGGGTTATGGGATGATTTATTTATAACCTTCTTGCCTGAGCAACCCAAATTTATTTTATTCTAAATACCCTAATTTGGACAAGCCTGGGGTTAGGTGTAAAATATTTTTTTATAATAATCTATAATACTATAGAATTATCTTGACAAAAAGTAGTTTAAATGTTAAGTTTAAAACGTTATTTAACATGATTTTAAAATTTTGACGAGGATATAATTTTGAATAACCAACAAATCGCTTCAGAAGTAAAAGGTTTGTACATGTCTGAAGTCATAAAAATGCTACATTCCTTTACTCCGCCGATTCCTTTAAAATATGATGCTGTAAGGATGTATTCCCTTGACAGGCTCGCTCCGGAACCGTTGATAGAGGGTGGTAAAGGAAAAGGAAATAAAACGGTTTATCCCGTTGAAACTCCGGCGGAGATAGCTGCCAGCTACCGTATGATCAAAAAGTACCCCGGTTATAAAAATGAAATCTCCGGAGCCCGGAAAATTGCACTGCATATTGAAAGTTCTAACTTTAATGCATATTCTGATTTACGCAGTGATGAAGAATTATGTCTTATGCTGCGCGGAGATGAATTTAAAGCATTGTTGGCAGGGCAATGGTTGAGGGAAAAATTAAATAATATCGGGAAAGTCGAAAATCTTCAAAAGACTTCGTTTCAGATAAAACTGAAACACGAGGAATCAACCGAATTAATCAACTTAAACGAAAAAGATTTTCTTTCGGTTCAGGATAAACGAAGACTGCTTGTCCGTGTATATCCTGTTCTCGCGATGATTTCTACGTGGGGGCAATCGAATCCTATGTTTCCGGTATTGTTCAATCCCCAATAAAAATTGGTATTGTTATTATTCATTCATATTTGAATTATTTGTGATTAAATTTTCGCAGTCATAGGAGAGGCTATGAAAAAGCAAATCATACATGTATCTGTTTTGCATAATGTAAATCTGATGCCTTTATCCAGTGCTACCGTTTGCTGGTCACAACATTATTCCGATCCTGCCGTTGAACACAGTTGCAAACCAGGTCAGTGTAAAAATAATGAAACAGTCACAAATAGAGCCGGTGTCGCAACGATTACAACTGAAATTGAAGCTTCCGAGCCTGATAGTTTCAAAATTCCGTTCAAGTACTACAATAAAATCTGGGTAAGAATCGACTCGGTGAACTGTTACGGGTTTAAAAATTGTGAAGTTAATAAGGTTTTTCCTGCAATCGGAGAGGAATACAACGGTTCAAAAAGTACGACCGAGTATAACTTTACAGTATATTTGATACCTCAAAACTAATGCAGCAATGAAAAACAAAAAACCTCAAAATTAAGGAGGTTTTTTATAGGGAGGTAGAAACAAGGAAACAATATGTGTTTAAAATATGGTACCACCGTGTTTTGCATGGAGTCTCAATTTATTAGGTTTTCCAGAATCACACGATGGTACCGAATTTCTATAAATAATTTCGCTAACTTCATGCCAAAATAGTGATGCTGTTCTATAACAATATTCGTTTGTGTTTAAGTCATTGTATTTTATAATATTACGTCAATATTTTGTCGTATATTTTGATTCCTGTGTTTTTTTAATGATAATGACAACATGTCGTGAATGGTTTGACAATTAGTCAAAATTGAACAAAAAAACTTTTAGTATCGTGGGTCCCGTCATATTCCAGAATACTCCACGAAAGACCGATGATTTTGTTCTCAGCGAGATTAGATGGGCTGATTGTTCGGGGCCGTTATAGGGTGCAAAATCAAACGGTGTGATCCAGAATTCAAGAATGAGCTTGCCGCTTTCACCGTGAGCAGATATCCCGGATGAATCGGCAATAGTTAAACTGCCTTATGGTGTTAAATAAATAAACAAATAAGTGACGATGAACATTTATGGTGTAAAAAAAGATACTCTATGATAAATCTTCTTCGTTAAAAAAAAGTAATTCCTTGTTCGCTAATAAAGCCTGAATAATACTAATCATATATCGTAACACCTATACGTGATGCCACTTCTTTAATGTATGAATCAGCTTCGGGAAATTCTTCCGGTTCTATATGTTCCGGGAAAATTGCTCTCGGCCATTGTAATCGGCTCATTCTTGCGAGAAACGTTTCATAATCCATAATTCCCTTTCCGGGACAAACTTCCTGGATATGAAGGGTTTGGACATTCGGAATAACATAGGTGTCTTTCGCATGACATCCCATAATATCTTCCCCGAGGAGTTCGAAACACTCATCTAAGAGTTCCGTGGTGTGAAAATATGTTGCAAGAGAAATCATATTTGTAGGATCAAGATTCACTTTACAGCGGTCATCACCGACATCATCGATAAGGCGCCGGTGTGCTTTCGGACCGTCGATATTCGTAGTTATCTGGGCTTCCATGCCGAGTGAAACATCCATTCCCGCCGTGTCCTTAAGAATCTGTCTGACGCTCCTCACCGTTAGTTTCCATGTCTCTTCTGTCCAGTTGTCAGGATGTGGTTCAATGAGATATGTCGAACAACTACCCGAAACAGTTGCCACCATCGGTCCGCCGATTTTATGTGCTTCCTCAAACTTTTGAACTATATTGGCAAGGATTTCCTGCCGTTTTTTGGGATCAGGATGAATAATATTCGAGTATGCACCAACCTCAAATACCGTTACATCATATTTTTTCAGAACAGATCTCATGTCAATAAGTTCGGTGTCTGTCCATTGCGATGGTTGTGTGTTGACTGCTGTATAACCTGAACCACGAATGCGTTTCACCGTTTTTTCCGGTGTCTCGTTTTTTTCCCTCACCATTCTTGTGGCCAGACGAATTGGTGTTGGTCCGGGGTGTGTATCCCGGTGTCTGTTGTTATCTGGCCCCGGTGGCCGGGCATGTACGGTTTTCTTAAAAGGAGATGCAACAAACAGGCTTGCAGAGGCAATACCCGTAGCAATCATATTCCTGCGTGAGATTGTATGTGACATCCATGGCTCCTGAATAAAATGTTTTTAACTCTGAAAATTTTTATAATGAAACCTTTGAAGTATCAAGTTCTGAAGATGCATAATCCTCAAAGGGTACAATTTTTAAGCTGAAGTGTTAAAAATGTACAAATA
>JAFGMP010000513.1 GCA_016927495.1 Candidatus Latescibacterota bacterium
CTTGTTTCTTGGAGATAATTTATCCCAAAGTATATCAATTTTGACATGACGATTTTCCTGTAATGTCCATGCGGCACCGAGAACATAGAGAAAAGCACAACAAATAACAATGGCTTCGCTCGCCCATACGGTCGGACGGTGGAATAAATACCGCAAAAATACTTCATAACATACGATACCGACAACGATCAATATGATATAGCTGACAGTTTTTCCGGTAATTCTTGAAATCCTGTCAATAATATTAATGATTTGCGACATTTTATTGAATCCGTCCGATCTCACGAAGCCATTTTTTATGGGCTTCGATTACTTTTGCTGACATCGGGCTTTTAGCTGCCCATTCATCCCACACTTCATGAACCACTTTGCGTAATCGTTCTATGTCTTCTTCTTTCCATGTTAATGTTTTTGAACCTGTTGCATTCATTTCTCTCATGGCTTCATAATCGTCAATAGAACAATTTTCAAGTGTTTCCAGATTCAATTCCCTTACTGCGGTTTTTAGAATTTGTTTGATATTCAGAGGTAATTTGTTCCATGCTTCTTTATTTACTGTGAAATCGCTGACCGGCATGGATCTGAATCCCGGGTAAATATAATATTTCGCGACACGATCAAATCCCATTCTGTGATTGATTGATATTGTTCCCCAGTCAGCGCCGTCAACGACACCTTTATCAAGTGCTGAATAAACCTCCTCACCGGGAAGAACGACTACACCGGCACCTAACTTTTTCAGCATATCTGCCGTCATGCCCTGCGGTGATCTGAACTTGTGCCCTTTGAAATCCTCCGGTTTCAGTACAGGATATTTCATGAACATGGATTCCATACCCCATTGGATAATCCCGATTGTTTCAACATTATAAGATGCGTACAGTTCATTAAGCAATTCAATACCGCCACGGTAATAAAAAAAGGTGTCATATTCCCACGGTTCCTTATAGGCGCATATAAAATCGGTAAGTGGTGCGAAGGCAGGTTCTTTACCGGTAAAATAACCCGGCCAGACATTCATCACCTGAATTATATTGTATCGCACAGCATCGAGTGTTTCAAAGGTAGGGACTATGGCGCCTGCAGGGTAGAGAGATATTTCAAGTTGCCCGTCAGTAAGAACCGGAATTCTTTTGCAGAATTTTTCAAGAATTTTATAGGGTAGTTCCCCGGCACTCCATAAAGTTTGCATTTTCCAGACAATTTTTTTTTGTGCATAGACCGGAAGAGACCATATGATGGCAAAAGCAAACAAAAAAATTAAATATATAATAAAATCGCCTCTTTTCACCGATATAACCTCCGTATTTACTGTAACTTATTAAAAATAAAATTAATATCTTCATCTGTGTAACAGGATTGCGAAGAAAAGATTTGGTGAAACAAGAAAAAGATTATGCCCGAATTATCTGACTGTTTCACAAGTATCCAGAGTTAACTCGATTTTATGTCGTTATAGTTCATTAATTGTATTTTTGGCGTAAATATAACAATACAGGCACAGAATGCATTTTTCCCATATGCATTCTATGCCATGTATGTAAAGAAAGAGATTGTTTATTATCTATCTGAGGCGTCTGACCGCATTTTCTGGCACATGCATCATATGCATAAGTTTTATTTGATTATCGGAAGCATTAATGTTGGAATGGGCGCACATTCCGTTTTCCGGTACTTTGTATGCGGCCCCGACAGGAAGTTTAAAAAGATGCTTACCGAGTAGTAGTGTAATATCTCCTTTAAGCGCTATCCAAACCTCTTCGACGCCATCCTGATGGCTGTGAGGTTGAGCCATGGTCATGGGATCGAGCTTAACCGCTGTCAATCCACCCATAACGGCGGTACCATCTCTTTTTGAGATAATACCCCGGTCAATATTTGCCCAATGTACCGTCATTGCTTCATTATTATCATATTCGTAGGTAACAACAACCTGCTTTTTCGGTTCGAATGATGGCGGAATTGGTTCCACGATACGGTACATTGTAAGGTGTTCGTCACCGCATGTGTTCTTCATGGTATATTCAACGCCGGGCGGAATAATCAATCCGACGCCTTCACGAAGATCATATTTTTTACCATTGGACGTAATAATACCCTCACCGGAATTAATATAAAACAATTCCTGTTCGTTTTTGTTTGCAAAAGGGGTAGTGGTTACATTCGGTTCAATAGTAGCATAACTTATAGACTTCACCGTTCTGAGCACAGCACCTTTCCGCGTGGGGCGTAAGTGGTCGGAACCCTCAAGTTCTGTTAGTATGTCACGAACAATCATACCGCCATTTAAATCACGGGGAATGGATTCTCTCCAGTTTCCTATAAACATTTTTGGATCCGGATCAACTCCAGGGGTATATGCTTTTGGATCGAGCATTCCGAATTGGGTGTCAGCCTGAGCAAATACAAGAGCAGAAACAAATAAACAGAAAATAACACTGAACATGATCGACTTAATTACCATTGGTGTTCTCCTTGTGATGAACAGTTTTTTAAAGTAAGGAAAAAAAATAAAAAACAATCAGTAATATTGACTTCATTATTGTTTCAATAATACCTGTTTTGTATGGTTAAATCTTATATCAACCCCATCATTTTGTTTTCGAAGTGCTATGTATGTAATGACCTGAGAACTGCACAGGGTAGCGAACGAATAGGATAAAATCCAAAGTATAATAAATATTAGACTTAACCCGAGTATCCATCCTGCGATATATTGAGCTGAGAGCGACAGGGTTTCAACCGGAAATAATATATCTTTCATTGTATTATATTTTCCCCAAAAAGCGGAAATAAAAACAAAGAGAGAACTGACTCCGGGAATGTGTTTGATGGACGCACAAACTAAAGTATAAAATGAGTCACCGATCAATCCCATGTTAATAATATACAGATATATCATGGAAACACATGCAAAAACCGATAGGAACATCGCACTTAGAATAGTCATGATACCAGATGCCAGTTCAAACATAAAAAACCTGAAAGGATGTAATAACACCAGGATGAACATTTCAATTACCGTACTTGTGCTATCATATTCGGTACAGGCAAGTATAGCAGGAACCATAAAAAAACCAAAAATAAAAACAAAAAAAACGGCTACACCCGATAATCCCCAGACGAACATCGGGATACTTGTAACTGCAATAATTATAAAGCCGAACAACGGAATACGCGCTGTTAAGCTCCATAACATTATACTTACGGGAAAAACAAGAAACACAAGACCGAGTAGAACGACAGATAGTATAATTGTCCATCTTGATGAACGTGCGAAGCGTTTTAATTCTTTGATCGATACATCCTTTTTCCCGCAAATATCTTCAAAGGTACTTCGTGCAACTGCTGTTCCCGTTTCCATGATGTAAAAAATGGAAAGGACTATTCCAAGACCATAGATACCATACTGCCAGGTTCCTCCGAATTCACTCGGGAATAAAGGAAATAACTCAAAATAGCGAAACAGATTGACGAATCCGAGCGCTCTGCTGGAAGCTGTCAGCATTAATGCCGCATATGAGAATACGATATAAATTAGCCAACAGATAATCATACTTCGCAATGTTACAGACATTTTTCGCAGCGACCAGCCAAGTTTCAATGATATAAAAACATCCGAGAGACCAGCATGGAGATCGTACATTGAATTATCCA
>JAFGMP010000514.1 GCA_016927495.1 Candidatus Latescibacterota bacterium
GTTGTTATAATTTCCCCGGTATATCTCGAAACTCCTTTGTCGGTTCCGAACCAGAGAACATTATTATTATCAACGGCAATGGCATTTACTTTATTACAACACAGGCCGCTGTTTTGAGTGTTGAACGTCGTCCATGTTTCGCCGTCGAAACGTGTGACACCTGAGTCGGTCCCTAACCATTTGGTGTTGTTGTGATCGATGGTAAACGTATAGATCATCGCTTCCGGCAATCCGCTGTTTTCGAAAGTATATTCGACAAATGTGTTATTATCGAAGTATCCGAAATTATGATACCCGGTATCGATTCTGCCGTGGAACATACTGAACCACACCACATCATTTTCGTCAACCTCCACATTCCAGATTTGATTCCAGGGCAGTCCGTTCGTATCATTATAGTGTGTCCAATCGTTACCGTCATACTTGAACAAACCCTTATATAAGGCACCACACCATACATTCTTTTGTGAATCGATCGCCACAGTTGCAAAATAATCAAGCAGATGCGGGACAACCGTTTCGCTGTCGTAGGTAAAAACACCGCATCGAGTACAATCACCTTCACCGGCAGAAGTAATCCAGATTTTATCATTATCAAAACAAATATCATTGACATGGCCGGGCGATGTTGTTTCGCACCCAAATCCGGATAGGGGAACGATAATAGTATGTTGAATTACTTCAGTGCCATTATACTCGTATATATTACCGGAAGAACATCCCCATAGATGATTATTATTATCTACAACACGAAGGCTTCCCATCCACGTCGTACCAAATTTCCAAGCACCGTTTTTAAAACAGGATGAACCCGAAGAGTGTGAACACCATACGATGTCGTCGTTATCAATAACTATCGATCCTATAGCGTTTTCAAGATGTTCCGGTTCATCAAATACTGTTTCAAAATTTTGGCCGTCAAATCGAACCAAACCTTTTTCAGTTGATATCCATACATTGCCTTTATCATCAGCGGCTATGTCATTGATGGTGTAAGTATCAAAAATGTCACTATAGTAATTAGTTAATGCCCCATCCTTGTAAAGGGCTATATAATTTGTCCGTGACCGTGCCAGCCAGACATTCCCGTCAGCGTCAACATCGATCATGGTATAACCCTGGTAATCTGGTGTTGTATCATCGAGTTCCACCGTTTCTGTTCCGGTCTCAAAATCGTACGAATATATTTTCGAAGTGCATGTATACCACAGCTTATCTGTAGTATCGTCGACTGATATGTCCTTAATGTAATCACGAGCTGCTGCAATATCATGAATGATTATTTCTGAAATATTAGAATCTTTTATGTGAACAATTTTTTTGTCACCTGCAATCCAAATATTACCAGAAGTTGAAATTTCAATTGAATTAAGATCTATATTTTCAATTTTCTTAAATTCAACTCCGTCATATGTATATATATTATTTGATGTTATAGCCCAAATGGAGTTGTTTTGATCAATCGCCATATCATAGAATGGAAATGAATAATGAGTAGTCCATTGCGAACCATCAAATTGCGATATACCGTCAATTGTGCCAAACCACTTTTCTCCGTTATTATTAACAGCTATACAATATACAATATCACCGGCTAAACCGTCATCAGTTATGTACCGCTGTTGTTCTCCGGTAATGGTATTGTATGAAAATACTCCTTCACCATTAGTTGCACACCACACAATACTGTCTTCAAAAGCAACAGAAAGAACTTCGGGAACTTTATACCAGGATGTCCAAAGTTGGTCGGCTATTACAAAATTAGGGATAAGTAAAAGAATCTTACATAAAATAACGAGTTTTTTTGACATAATTACATCTCACAGTAATAAACAATAATCTGGGAAGGGGACATCAAGTCCCCCTCCGGTTTTTTAATCAGAAACTTTTCCACCATCGTGAATAATAGAGAATATCCTGAAAAAGGTTGGTCATCGGTGCATCGGTAAAATACAACTTTTTATCACCATCACTGCTGACATTCTTTATTGTAAATATATAATCACTACTGGTACGCCAGCCGCCGATGCTTGAAACCTCTGTGGTTGAGAGTGATAATGAAGATCCCTCAGGACTTGAATATGATCCCTGATATAATGTTGTAATACCGCTTCCGTTATTTTCACGAACGGTATACAGATAATTATTGAAATAGGTCATTGCCGGTACATCTGAGGTCGAGAATGTGTGTTCGTTAGTATCATCCGTACCGTCAGTATCCATCGAATAAATGTACGTATTATTGTCAGCTTTCTTTACTGCAAAAACAACTTTTGACCCGCTGTATGTCATGGCGGTTATCTCAACCGCGTTGATCGATGAAGCATCATATATCTCCACAAAAGTAGAGTCGGAAATATCACCCTTAAATATTTTCGGCGTTGTGCCGCTTTCGATAGTTGCGGCAAAAAACTGGTCACCGTTATACAAACCAAGAGCTGTGATCTCCCTGAAGCTTTTAGCCCATGCAGTCCAAAACTCATTTGTTAACGTGCCGTCTTTCCTGAATTTATATAACGAATTATTTGAGCCGCTGACAGTGTTTACTATGATATGATCGTCGGTGCGGCATATTTCATTAGTTGGTTTTTCATCATCCGGTGTCTGTAGCAATGGCCGTAAAATCGGCCCGTTTTTTTCATCGAATGCATATACACGTGTACAATCTTCTTCCGTTCGATGAATTGAAATATATACTTCATCAGCATCTGAAACAACACCATAAATCTTATCGGCCGTTGTATGATCATTCGGGAAAATAACACTATCCTTTTCAGCAACTATATTGTTCTGAAATTCCGAAATAAAGGCTGATCTTAAATTGAAACCATCCAAATGACTGATAAAAGGTCCATGATAATCAGGGTACATGGATGATGGAGCATTAACACCATCAATCACAGCATACGTAGTATCTGAAAACACATTGTTGGTTACTTTAATATTATAAGACCAGTAATCACCTGTTCCGGTTGGATCATAGTCGGTAATAAATCCATGTTGCGCTGCTCCGCACACATAATTATCATCAATCTCTATATTATTACATAGTGTGGAAAAACGAAGTGGTACACCAACACCATTGCTGTAAATAGTGTTTCCACTGATTTCGGTATCATAGCATGATGTAAAATAGACTTCATGGCCGTGCTGACTGTCTATTGGATTATTATAAAAAAGGTTATCAACAATTTCAATGCCACTTATAGGACTACTACCTGTCGGGTGAGCGCCGATAATCGATTCATGTCTAAGTGTATCCGGTGTGTCTTCCTCAGTTTCCAAACTACGTCCCATATGCATAAAGGTGCATCCTTCAATTCGTGCATTTGGTGCAAAACATGAAATAAAGATTGTGCTGCAATGAGGCATTGAAACATAAAGTGAATCAGGATTAAAATAACCTCCATAACCATAATGATAGTAGTAATTATAACCGTCAAATGTAATATATTTTATTGATATATTATCATCACGAAGCCTCATAATGTTGGAGTTTATTAGCGAGTCTGCGTCAGACATTGTATTGTAAAAACCGACTATTCTGGGATGGAAACTTGAACTGACACGCTCTATGGTAAGGGATTTGACTACATCAATAAACAAACGTAATTTTTGATAGTTCCAAATCATTTCTTTGAATCCCTCATGTGCGAAATCACCGGAAAACAACCTGATTATATCACCGGAAGAAGCAGCCCTGTCGATGGCCTCGCTGATGGTTCGTAATGGATCATTATACGAGGGATTATCTTCATCATCATCACCTGAAACAGGATTGACATACCATGTGAATCCCCAACTCACAGAGGCAGCTATTAAGCAGCCAAAAATAACTGCAATAAATAATATATTCCTTTTCATTTCAAAATCTCCTTAAAAACCTGCAGATATTTAATTCCAACAATAATTTATTATTTAACCAGCATCATACGGTGGTTCAAAATCTCTTTGCCCGCCTGCATTCGGAAAAAATAAATGCCCGAAGCCACATTAACTCCATTGTCGTCTTTTCCATTCCAAACAATGGTGTGGCTGCCTGCGGGCATTTCCCGGGCAAGGAGCGTTTTGATTTTCTGTCCCGTTATGTTGTATACCGAGATGCCGACCTGCCCGCTGTCAGGTATATAAAATTCGATGGTAGTGCTGGGATTGAACGGGTTGGGATAGTTGCCGGTGATTTTCATTTGTAACGGTGGCGCTGAGGATTTCTTCAAAGGTTCAGCTTTTGAATTAACGCTGGTCAGCATATTTGCCGTACCGAACCATTTTGTACCTTGCGCATCCTCATAAATGCTCCAGAAATGAGAGTCATTCTTCAATTCGCTGTCAAACTTCGTATAACCCTGCCAGTGATCTCCATCGAAACTCCACAAACCGGTCGATGTTCCACACCATAAAATATTGTCTTTATCGCGTGTGATTGACAATACCATACGAGTATCAAGAATATCATAGAGTGTACGTGCGCTGAAAACTTCCCAGTTGTCATTGGAAAACCGTGCAACACCCGAACCGGTACCGAGCCAGACTACTCCGTCATCATCGATATGGATCGAAGTTATCAGATTACTCGGTAATCCCGAGTTTTCCATAGTGTATGTTTTCCAGGTCGTACCATCATACTTCGAGACACCGAGAGCGGTTCCTACCCAGATTTCTTTATCCTGCAGCTTTAATGAATAAATGTAATCATCGACGAGGCCGTCTTTTTTTGTCTGAGTCGTAAATGTCTTGCCATCATAACGGACAAGACCACCACCGTTAGTCCCGAACCATTTCACATTATCCTCACTAACTTCAATCGAAGTGATATGATTCGATGCCAGCCCACTGTTTTCGGTGGTATAGGTTGTCCATGTTTTGCCATCGAAACTCGATACACCGCGGGGCGTTCCCACCCATAAAATGCCGTCCTTATCAACAACAAGCTCACGGGCTTTATTGTAGACCAATCCATCTTTTTCATCATACACTGTCCATGTGTCACCGTCCAGTTTTGCAACTCCACCGCCCTCTGTGCCGAACCATTTGATACCGTTTGTTTCCTCGGCGATTGCGCGGATTTCATTTGCGGGGAGGCCGTTATCGGTCGTGAAATTTTTCCATGTTTCCTGTGCGTACAGGCTGCCTGCGATCAGGCAGATTATCAAAAAAACCAGATACACTCGTACTTTCTTCATGACATTATTCCTGTTTTAAAATGTTGTTAATGTTGTAAGTGAAATATTCAGCGGTTCAATCATAAATATACCTCCTCTGTTTTATTACTCAAACAGACCAAAGATGATATCATCGCCACAAACAACATGTTGTAAATAATTTAATTATTAGTAATTATTATGATAAAATACAAAATATATGTTACTATTGTATATAATAGGTGATAGAAACTTTGTCAAGTGTTATTTTTGATATTAAGTATATTAATTGAAATAAAGCATATATCTATCTAAACTGTATTTTGTATAAGTACATGTAGATACATAACTTAATATATATTTTGGGAGTGAAAAAATGTTAGAAATTTTTTTGACCGGGAATTGATTTTAAGCAAAAAAAGTCTGAACATGATTCACATGATTAAAGGGTGACCATGATTTTTAAATCAAGTAATCAAGCGAATCAAGGTTCAGACAAACAAGCATGGGCAACCACAGGGGGTTGCCCCAAGAAAGAACATATTTATATATATTGTCTGTTGTAACTTGTACTAATAATTTCATCTTAAATCATCGAACACTTTTATCACTGAAAAAGATCTTTCCGAAGAAATCAGGCACATGAAATTTAGGTTCCTCAGTGTCGGGGGGACTCCACATACTCCATGATTCCGCAGTCTGGCCACCGCGGCCGCCGCACCGGTTGAGACCGACACGCCACATGTCGCCGGGCAGGGGTTTAAGGCGTTTCGACAGTTCGGGATAGTCGGAAAACCTGACCGCGACTTCGAGTACCCATGCGGTATCGGTATCGCTGTCGTCGTTGACCGTGCCATGAACAGTTTGGGCGATATGGGGGACAAGGATTCTGCTGATACGCTCATGAATCGATTCGCCTGAACCGGTATAGACGCTGAGCATGTTCCCTATGGCATTGAATTCGAACATATTATATTTTTGAGTACCCTCTGGATCGGGATTCCAGAAAAACTCGACGCAGTCATCCTTATAGGTATCGGCATTGGTATCGAAATGTGTGGCCCAGATGTGCTTGTCCTCGCATCGATAACTGATGTAGAGGAATGTGTCATCCCAGAGGATTTTCACCTCGGTTTGCTCCATATCGCCGGCTTTGTCCTTCCAGGGGAATAAAAAATCACCGACAGACTTGGCTGAAGCCCAGTCGGACTCATCAAGTATACCGTCAATCACGATTTTTTCTGTGGCACGTTTCACCGTGTACTCAGGGACATCAGCCCATGAGTCGAAAGGAACTGCCAACACAAACAGAAGCATAAAATATCGGATATTCATTTTTTTGCACTCCTTTATATTGTAATTTTTATCAATCATCCAGTGAGAAAATTTCAACGGCGTTTTTGTGAAGCAGTTTTTGCGCTGTTTCGACAGCCTGTGTTTCAGTCATATGTCCGATCCCGACTTTTTCCGCAAGAACATGGGCGATGTTTTCACGCGCCACCTCGAGAGCGCCCCATACCGATTCCGGAATGAGCATGTCACCGCCGAAACAATGAATTTTGTTGACCGGTACCAGATCGAGCATATGGGAGAGACCCTCACGGGCGCCCTCGGGAACGATGATATGAAGCCATGTGAGATCGAGCGATACATTGCTGAATTGTTTGGCGAAACAGATCGCTTCTTTCACCCATGGGTATCCGCAGTGGAGTATATGGAAATGTATTCCCGGATATTTCATGAACAGGTTGGTAAGATGTACTGCCCGTGAATTGGCGAGTTCATTTGCCATATGAGTCTGAATTCCCGTATGGACAATAACAGGGAAACCATGTTCCTCTGCCCGGTCGAGCATACGATGTGTGATATAATTCTCGAACGGTCGCGCCTCGGTAAAAGAGAGTGTTTCTTCGAGATGGGGAAGTCGGCGGAGTGTAAACAGCCTGTTAAACACTTGTTCCGCCTCGTCACGGGTGCTGTCCTCGTAATGGATGTCTCTCAAGTAGGCATCAGCAATTTTGAGCGCCACACGTTTATCTTTTTTCCAGCGGTCGAATTGTTCGTCCATTGCATCGAGTATGTGGTCGATATTACGGATCGGACGGTTAAAAGTTGTTTCGAGGCTGCGTATTCCTCCGGGAAGGTAAGCATAGACGAAGTTTCTGAAGCGTGACACGAATTTGAAAAGGTTCCGGTCCATGCGTTCATAGGCGCCCGGTTCCGCCATGGTATCGATGTCATTGAGAATGTGAGTGAAACCGCATGTGTCCTTCAGGATCGATGTATATAATCCCGGTTTCATAAGTGACTTAAGTTTTTCCGTTACTTCACGATAGTTTGAATCGTTCAGATCATCGAATCCGAGTAGTTTATTCAACGAGTAAAGCATGGCGCGGCTGTAACCGGTAAAGCGTATATGTTTCCAGTAGGGTTTTATATAATTCCATTTTTCATCGTGAGAGAGCGGTTTGCCGTTTATTCTGAGTACTGCTCCCTGAGTGTTCTTATACTCGAGTATATCAGGAATTTCCAAACCAGCACTGAGGAGATCATCCAGGGTATACCCTGATAAAAACCGCCCGAAATCCACATCCATATTCAGGTAATCTTCCTCGGGATAACAAAGGTGCTCGTGTATATCGACAGTCGGAAGGGTATCGATTTCAGTTTTCAGACGATGAAATAACGCTTTATCAGACATTGAAAAACTCCCTTGTAAAAGTCGATGAGGTCGGTATTATGGAATAAATGTTTTACGTTTTCCTCATTATGTTAACCAACTCAAGAAATTATACAATGTCTTCAGGATAGTTACAACAAAAATTCGGCAAAAAAAAAGAGAGAATAAGGTTTTGTGAAATCTTATGCAAAATTGTAATAAATTAATGGGATAGTGCTGTGAAAAAGATTGACAAAAGACTTTATTATATATACAGTATCATTGCTGTCCAAAATAGGAAAAAAACAGCCTATTGGACAAGATAAGCTCTTGTTTTTACGACACTGAATAATTCATTTCAAAA
>JAFGMP010000515.1 GCA_016927495.1 Candidatus Latescibacterota bacterium
AGCAGCGCGATAAGACAGGTCAGTTTCTTCATGTGGATGCTCCCTTTAATAAAAGTTACGTTTATTCTTTCTACAGGCCGCTATTCATAATGTGGAAATAATCAAATGCAACGTCGAACGGCGAATCCGGCTTAGTGGTATCCGAATCAAACCAAAAGGTGCTTTTCATATTCTGTGTAATTACGCCATCACAAACAATCAACCCCGCCTTGATATCCTTCAACAAAATATCAGCTGTTCCCAGCTTTTCAAATTTATCGCCATCCAGAGAATAGGAAGCTGTGTAGAGGCTTCCTTTTTTATCCAGTCTAAGTATCAGCGAATTTTCATCAGTTATTGCATTTCTGAGGTTAAAGGATGCCAGCGATTTTGTAATATCATTTTCTTCAATGATCAAGTCTATGGTTCCGGGTTGTACTTGCACGCCTTCTTCCATTCCGAATCCGGTCGTTTTAACCACTGCCCTGAACATCAACTTTACGAAGTTATTGTCATCCTGATATACTAAAATTCCGGCATTTTCCGGTTGTGATGGAATTCTTGAAGCGGTCAATTTTGTATCGATCATCCAATCGTTGTTGGCACTCTGCAGTAGAATATTTTTCGCATTGTTACTTGCCTCGGAGACATCTCCTGCTTCACTTGTAATTGTAAGAAACCCTTTATTTTTTAAAAGGCTGTGAGCTGCCTGATTTTCTCTTACCCAATACCATTGTTTGCCAACGGAGGAATCGTTGAATTCATCACTAACAGATTTGATATCAAAATTTAAATAATAAGTGCTGGTTTCAAGTGTGATATCATCGATAAACCTGACTATCGCAGTTCTGGGAATCCGTTTCACCTGTTCGACTTCAACCGTAACATTATCATTTGATGCGGATGCTTTGACCACAGGGATTTTTGAGTCGCTTTTCAAAAGGTAACTGTATGCCTTAACGTCGTTGTTAAAGCCGTTTATATTTTCCCCGTTAACCGTAATTGATTCAGGGCTCAGATCCGGCATAACTTTCACCGGAAAACTGTTTGATACGGTTTTTCCGTCCACAGTGACATAGGCGAAGATTGATGCGGCGCCCACTCCGGTCGCAGTCACTTTTCCATTTTTATCAACAGTTGCTACCGAAGAATTATTGCTTTTATAGACAACTTCAGCTTTGTTTATATCGATAAAGCCATCATCGGACATGGATGCCGTTACACTTGCCTGCGCGGTATTACCCGGTCTGAAAACGGTTTTTCCGCATTCAGCGACAACGGTAGTTAATACGGGTTTATAGCTGCCGCTCATTTGGGCTTCAACCCGTCCTCTGATGTCTTTGGATGAAGCGCCGATTTCGAAAATATATTTTCCCCGATCGAAAGTGATTTTATCATTTTCCGAATCCCAGAACCATAAATCGGAGCAATCGATATCGATCGAAACCCTTTTCGTTTGACCGGTGGGAATCGTCACCCGTTTAAACCCTTTCAACCGCTTGATTGGACGCTGTAACGATTTCGGACTATCGGATGTCTTGACATAAACCTGTACAACTTCATCCCCATCCACATCGCCGGTGTTTTCCACATCGACGTGAATAGTAACCCTATCGTTCGGCGAAATTTTGTTTTTATCGATACCAAAATTACCGTACTTGAAATTGGTATATGAAAGACCATAACCAAATTCATAAGAAACCTCTTTATCAAAATACCAGTAGGTTCTTCCATTCTTACCCGATTCGCCCCGCAGGGTATAATCATTAAAATCCGGAAGATCGTTTACCGACTTGTGCCAGGTAACGTTCAGCTTCCCACCCGGATTAACTTCGCCGAATAAAATTTTGGCCATGGCCGTTCCCTGTGCCTGGCCATTGTATCCTGTCCAAATGATACCCGGAATATTTTTATCATTTTTGAATGCTTCCACTTCTACCATTCCCATGGTTTGCATAACAACAATCGTGTTGGGATTAACAGCAGCGACAGCTTTAATCAATTCCTGCTGATTACCCGGTAATACCAAAGAAAACCTGTCGGACTCTTCTCTTCCCGTGCTTTGATCGGTACCCACAAAGATTAATGCCGCATCAGCGGATTCTGCCATCGCGAGGGTTGCTTTATCGGTGGCCGGTGCCTCCGGTTCACGGAAAATCAGGTAGATGCTTTGCGGACCTGATATACCCAATGTGTTGATTTTAGCTGATATCGGCACAATATTTCTGAAAGCTCTAAATCCACCTGTCTGACTGCTGATAACTTTTTGTGCAGCAAGAATATTACCCGTGGCGGAGCCCACTCTGACTTCGATGGCCCCTCCGCTGACAAACACATTCATGTTGAATTTTATAGTATCAAGATTCGTTATATCGATATTGTTATAAGCAAGCCAGTCGCCGTTTTTAATACCTCTTACAGAAGCGCTGCCAAATCTTGCCGAGGTAATAAGACCTTTTGCGGCATCGTCATATTTAGTTGCATCATACTCTTTTACGGTACCGCCTTTCTCCCTGGTCGAAAAATTGATAAGGGTATAGAAGTCATTTTTTCTTTCGGTATTTCCACCTGAACTGTGGACGACTTCTACATCCAATCCATTTTGTTTAATATAATTTTGAATGCCTGAAAGAGGTGTAACCTTAAGCGAAGGTTCAACCTCACCGGAATAATCCCCCAATTCAATTTTATCCGCCTGAGGACCTAAAACAGCTATTTTTTTAATTTTGCTTGCATCGAGAGGCAGAGCGCTTTCTCCTGTTTTGGTATTGATTCCATTCTTTAACAGCACGGGTGTCTTCGTGGCAACTTCAATGGCGAGGTCATTATGAGATGGATCGTTGATTATGCTTGGCTTGATGCCGGCATAAGGAACAATTTCCCTGGGGTCAAATTCACCAAGACGCATTCTTATGCTAAAAATATTAACCAGTGCTTTATCTATATCGCCCTGGGCAAGTAATCCTTTTTCAACAGCGCTTAACGTATGATTCTGATAAACATCACCGCAATCGGTGTCGACACCCGATATAAGTCCTAGTGCTGCAGCTTCCTCGCTGGTTTTCAAGTAGTTGTGTCCACTGACCATATCACTGATCGCACCACAATCGCCCGTAACATACCCATCCATTCCATATGTTTTTCGGGCAATCGTATCGACCATGAATTTACTGGCTGATACGGGAATTCCGTTAACCGCGCTGTACGCTGTCATAATGGCCGGCAGGTCATAATCTCGAATAAGGGTTCTGTAAGGGACAAGGTAATATTCCCTCATATCCCTATCATCCATATTCGCACTGCCGGTATGGCGGTTAAATTCTGTGTTGTTTGCAAAATAGTGTTTGCCGCAGGGTACCGCTTTTAGATAGGTTGGATCATCGCCCATCAGTCCCTTTATAAATCCTTCTCCTATCTGTGCAACCAGAAAGGGATCTTCGCCAAAGGTCTCGGCGGTCCTTCCCCACCTTGGATCCCTGGCCGGTTCAAGAACAGGTGACCAGTATGTGAGTGTAAAGATAAGATCGTGGTTAAAACCCCTTGCTTCATCAGCGATAACATTCGTTTCAAGCCTTATCAATTCCGGATCCCATGTAGATCCTATCGCCACACTATTGGGGAAAGAAGTGGCTGTCATGCCACTGTTGTTATTTCTACCCAAGATCCCATGAAGGGCCTCACCCCAAAAATCATAGTGATTAACACCTAAGCGTGGGATAGGCGGCATCGTATTGCCTAATTGACTTTGTTTTTCTTCGGGAGTCATTCTTGAAACAAGGTCCGCGGCTCTTTCTTTAAATGAATAAGATGGATTCAGATAGATCGGCTTTTTTGCTTTTTTGCCGCCCTGTGCGAAAGCCGTTATGGTTAGAAAGCAAAGAATTAAAACAGCAATCCCGATCTTTTTCGTTTTCATTGATAAAGAGCTCCTTTATATCCGTGACTTCGTGAGAGGTTTGTTTTTTTACGAGACAATCAATACTGAATAATCGGCATCACCAATCAGTAAAAACTGATATCATAGATTATTGTATTTAGACCACTCTCAGATATTTTTTACTAACTAACGAAGCTCAACTCAGAACAGGTATATTTTCCGGAACTGGATTTATATTATTTCGGTTGAGACTGGGGCATATTCGGCGGCATTTCCGGACGACCGCAATTTGGCTCAGAGCAGACCGTCAGGGTATGAACAAATCGGATCTTCCCGTCTTCAATACGAAAAAGATGACTGTCCGGGTGTCCGTCTTCACCGTCAAAAAACAAAAACACCACTACCGAACCGATATCTTCATCCACGACATAGTGGCGGTCTACAAGCAGGATATTGCCCTCTCCGGAAATCCCCACTTCACAGGTATCATCCGGAAGTCCCTTTCCCGTATATATCCCCCCCTCGAGACGCGCGCAGGGCTTGCCCCACGGCACCTTGATTGAAGGATCATTGAACATATCGAGGTAAGCATCAGCGGCGGCAACCAGGGCTTCTCGGTCACTGCGCTTATCCACAGGAATAACATCCCAATTCTCAATACTGGACCATTTCAAGTAGATATCCGCATTGAAAAGCCAATCTCCTGCGTCGGTCACAAGCGAAACGATCTCCCGGATCTTTCCACCGCTGATTTTCAGACGTGTACCAATAACGTAGGGGTGGGTTTTGTCGGTAACGATAACCTCTGTGAATGTTTCACCTGCAACCACATCGAGCAGACTCCTGTGAA
This sequence comes from Candidatus Latescibacterota bacterium, assembly GCA_016927495.1. Taxonomy (GTDB): domain Bacteria; phylum Latescibacterota; class Latescibacteria; order Latescibacterales; family Latescibacteraceae; genus JAFGMP01. Next base: position 4,707 of record JAFGMP010000515.1, read on the forward strand.
AATCTATATTCAAGGGCGTTTTCCATATCCCCTCACCCAATGTGGTATTTTCAGCGTTTTCAATATATTTTACCCCCGGGGCCAGAGCCATCTCGGATATTTCGCCGCTTCTTGCCGCTGCCAGATAACTGTCGACCGCGGCTTGAAGATCGGCTCGTGCAAATTCCCCGGCTGCTATCTCATTCACGTATGTAAATATACTTATGTAAAAGAATAAAATAATTGTCGTTCGGATCATATATTCTCCTTAATCGAGCTTCAAGCTTCATTACCAGTACCGGGTCGATGGAAAATTGCTTTTTGAGACAAATTATATGCCAGGATTTCGATATGTTGTCAAGTTGTGACCGGCACAATGTTGCATCGGTCTCCCCGAACTCGGTCTCATGGGTGCGGGAGTTGCCACCATCATCTCCAGGACGGTGATGCCCCTGATGCTGTATGCCGGGTTCATGGCCGTTAAATCCATCAGGTATTATTTCGCCCTGCTGAGTACGGTTCGATCGTCCCAGCACGAAATCCTCGAAATTGCCGGAATCGGGCTGCCCTTAATCTTCACAAATGAACCGGAGGTTACTGCACCTTTGGTTCAGGCAGCAACGGTGCGGCTGACAGCCATCTTTTCAGGGTGGAGAACGGCAAGTTACGCTATGTGCATACACTTACCCAT
>JAFGMP010000516.1 GCA_016927495.1 Candidatus Latescibacterota bacterium
ATCCTTTTTTTCCTCGATAATCAGGTCTGCGCTTGCTGAGTATCCTGCGCGAAGTTTCACTCCTTTGTTGTCCGTTATTTTTATTTTTATATCGAATACCACCACATTATCCTTAAGTCTGCTTTTGGGGCTGATAAAGTAGATTTCACCTCCAAGTGTTTCGGATGGCAGCGCGCCGATACGTATTTCTGCTCTCATTCCCGCTGCGATTTTACCTACATCGATTTCATCGACCGTGCCGATAAATATGAGGTCATCCATTTTGGCGACCCGCATGAGTTCGGTGCCGGGCTGGTAGGATGTCAACGGTACAACAGGATCGCCGACATGTACAAGGCGTTCGAGTATCGTACCGTTTGTCGGGGCGCGTATTACCGATTCGACAACAAGATCCCCGATTTTTGAACTGCCTTTTTCCAGAAGTTCGAGTTTTTCTTTAGCCTGCTTTTCACGAACTTCGGATTCACGCAGTAATTTTTGTGCATCGTCATACTCTTTGCCGGAGATCAGATTGCTTTTGTAAAGTGCTGCAGTCCGCTCAAAATCATTCTGCACATATTTACGGTTCAGTTCTGCCAATTCAAACTGACGTTGAGCTTCGGCCATTTCAAGCGGTGTCGGCTCAGGTTTCACCACCAGCAGCGGTTCGCCCTGGATGACGTTCTCTCCGACCTCCCGGTAAATTTTCTCCACTATACCCGAAATCTGTGATTTAATAACGATCTCGTGATCGGGATTTATCTCGCCAACCGCCAAAGCCTTTTCAGTCAGGTTCCCACGTTCAACTGCAATTTCGGTGTACTTCAGGTCATTTTTCACGGAATTTTTCTTCACATAGGCAAAAACACCGGTTCCGGATACGGCCACTATCAGAAAAACGACAATAAGTTTTTTCAACGAAAGCCTCCTTAAGCATATTATTTTCGATTATACCTATTGTTTTGTAATATGAGACGAGATTATCGGTGAAATAATTTCAGGTTTATGAAAATTTTGTTGGGAAAAAGTAATGGGAGGGGAATATTGGCGAAATTAGAGTGAGAGAAAAAGATAATTGAAGCGATAACCCTCTGTGGTTGCCCTGTATTATTAAAGGCACAAAGCTTTGAACCGGAATAGCTCTTTAGATGCTATTCTATTATCGACCGGAATAATATTCAAAAATCAATTCATCGAGCCGTCCGATATTCTTTTGAGAAAGCGCCATCGGGGCATAAAAAGCCAGGCCGGGCAGTTTTTGTAATACGGGATCGTTTGAAATACACCTGATTTGGGCCTCGATGAAATCCCCATAATCGATGTCAGGCACATCATCGAAAAGTTTTTCGTGTACACCAAGTCCCAACAGGATTTTAGAGGTCAGCCCCGGTGCGTTTTGTTCCAGAATATCAACTGCCTCCCGGAAACGGGGAAAGTCAAAGTCAGGAAATCCCTTTGCGGCGCTTTCACGGTAGTAGATTTCCGGCATACAGTAATCGGCATAATCGCGTATAGCCAAATGAAGCTCTTTTGCATTCAGACCTTTGCCGGCAATCCAGCAGAAGATCAGCTTGTCCGGATACTTTGCACGAATGATTCTGAGCGCTTCGACCCAGACCGATACAAACGCATGAGTATCCCGTATGAATTCATCGATAGCAATACCATCCACACCCGGCTCTTCCATTGAATAAGACCAGCGTTCAATCAGGTCATTAACGGTGAAAGTATCAACTTTTTTTCTGTTTTCACCAAAGGGACGGTCATAACACCGCCGTACAAGTTTCTTTCCCCGATTATGCCAGAGTTCGTATATTTCGTCAGGATAGGATTTCCGTACCGAGGGCGGGTAGCTGAGGCTGTCCGGGCCGATATCGATCACCGTGATTGACTGCATGTCGATTGAGGTAAAATCCCGGACCGTATCAGGCCCGATCGGCCATGCATAGGAGAAAAACGCCGGAGGTTTAAGGTTCGATTCGCAGTTTCCTGACGGAATAAAACTTAAATTATTGAATATGAAATAAATAAGAAAAAAAGCACTGATTTTCATTGTTTTTTCCATTGATTAATATGAAAAAGATCATGGCAGTTCAGCTATTAAATAGTATATATTGGATGAAATAAGAAAATCAATTTTTTATTTTTAAATAAACATTCGGTAAAATAGGTATAATAAACAGTATACCGATGGTTGATCCTTAAATTAATTAGAATTTTCTCCACCCCCAAAAGGAACACTTAACGGTTTGAGTACATTCGGTTATAAATACCTGTTCGATTCTGTTAAAGATAAAATTCGGCATATATTCAGTAAAAAGAATGACGATGTTATCCGTAAGATATGGGACGGAACGACTCATAAAGAACGTGATTTCAATCTGATTGCACAATACCACACCGAAAAACAAAAAATAGCGAGTATTCGTGAGTTAGTTGACGCAATAACATGGTCCGATCTCGACATGGATGATGTCTTTCTCAGGATCGATCATACCGTCTGTCCTCCCGGCAGGCAGTTCCTTTATCATACCATAAGAACCGGGGATCAAAAAGGGAATACCGATGCGTTTCGGACATATCGATACTTTCTTTTGCATAAGGATATAAGGGAAAGCATTCAGAGAATTCTGTTGAAACTCAACAGGCCGTCCGCTTACTTTCTGGTTAATCTTATTTTTTTCCAATTGCCGGATAAACCGGCTCATAGTTTTCTATTTCCATTGTCGGCGGCAGCATTGTCTGCCTCGATCGTCCTTACCTTTTTTTATCCCTATTTTTTTCTTGCCGCACTTACTATTGCCATTATAAATCTGCTGGTACATCGCTATTATACCTATAGAATCATAGGGTTCATGCCGAATCTGTATGATCTGAACGAACTGTTGAGAGTAGCAGTGAAATTGTCGGACATGGCACCGCAAAATGATATTCCTCAGATTGAGATACTTCGTAAATATGAGGCAGCAGCACGAACCGTTAACAAAAAAATCGGATGGCTCATTGTCGACACCGGCAGCCTCGATGCGTTGAGTTCCTCCGCAATGGAATATCTGAATTGCTTTTTCCTCCTGAATCTTATCACGTTTTTCCGTTCGATAAAGGTGATACGGCAGCATCAGGGGCAATTACAGGACATATTCGATACGGTGTCTTCACTCGATTCCGCGATATCGGTTGCCGGGTATCTGAATTCGCTGCCTTTTCACTGCGAACCCGTATTCAACGACGATAATATAATCGATGTCAAAGATGTATATCATCCGCTGCTTGCCAAGCCTGTAGCCAATACGTTTGTATTGCGGAATAAATCCTGTTTGATTACCGGTTCCAATATGGCCGGAAAAACCACATTCATGAAAACAGTGGGGCTGAATATTATTTTGGGTAGAACATTACATATATGTCTCGCGAAATCGTTTAACCTGCCGGATGTTACGGTGCGAACCAGCATCAAAAGGTCGGATAATATCAATGAGGATACCAGTTACTATTTCAGGGAAATCGAATCGATTCTGAAATTTCTTCAATTATCGGCGGAACCGCCGCGCTATCTCTTCTTGATCGATGAAATATTCAGGGGAACCAATACCGTCGAGAGATTATCGGCATCGACTGCGGTACTTGACTATTTAAGCTCTCAAAATATGGTGTTTGTTACCACTCATGATATCGAACTGCAGCATATGCTGAACAACAATTTTGAAATGTATCATTTCAGCGAAAGAATAAAGAATAACGAGCATTATTTTGATTATGCCGTTCAGTCCGGGCCGTGCACTTCGAGAAACGCCATACGGCTGCTGGCGTTGAAAGGCTATCCCGAAACCATCACCAACCGCGCTTTAGAAATTACCCGGAAATTATCATGTCAATGGCATAAGGGCACAAGATTTTGTGCCCCAACGGATTTACCCGGATAGTCCTTCCATTTTTCCGCAACAATTATTACCCCTTCAATTGCAGTTACACCTCCGATTGAGTATATTTCATAAAATAAATCTATTCACCAATGGTATCCGTATAAGGATATTTTATGGCATTTATTGCATTTCTATTTCAGGCAGTTATCATCTCTCTCTCAGGTGTAATGGCGCCGGGGCCTATCACTGCCGTAACGGTTGGATCGGGCGCCAAATCGCCTCATGCGGGCGCACTGGTTGCATTCGGTCATGGGATCGTGGAATTTCCTCTGATGTTGTTCGTGTTTTTCGGTCTCGGGCATATTCTCGGGCTCGGGTATGTTAAAATAGTAATCTTTGCGCTGGGTGGTGCTTTTCTGCTCCTGATGGGTGTCGATATGCTGCGCAGCCTGAAAAAAGCAGATCCCGTTTCGAACAGTAATACCGGAAAACCTTTAGCGGCGGGAATTCTGCTCAGTCTCGGAAATGCATATTTCCTGATATGGTGGGCAACTGTAGGTGCAACGCTGATTTCGAAAGCGGTGGCATTCGGTTTGCTCGGATTTCTCGTTTTTGCAGTCGTACACTGGCTGTGCGATTTTGTGTGGTTTTATATTCTGTCTATTGTGTCATACCGCGGCGGCAACCTGTTAGGCATCAAATTTCAGAAAGCCGTTTTCGGTATCTGCGGTGTGTTTCTTTTGATATTCGGAGTAAAATTTATCGGCGATGCGGTACATATATGGATGGGATAGGGGAAAAGATTTATATTTTAAAATCAATAATTTTAGAAGCATGGGGCACAAGATATTGTGCTCCTACCTTGAAAATTCCCGGATATTTTTATTATGAATTTTTATCCTGTAGATGATAGTGATTTTTGTAGGGGCAGACCCATGTGTCTGCCCTTTTTCTTTAAGTGCGCCCGGCAGGGCGCACTCACTTGGAGGTGTAAGTCCTCTACAGGCCCGACAGGGGGAACTGTTAGCCGGACGGCA
>JAFGMP010000517.1 GCA_016927495.1 Candidatus Latescibacterota bacterium
AGCATCGGCGCTGACTATGCTGCAGTTTTTAAAACCACCCCGGGAAAATCGAAAAATTCAGCAACTCCGATGCGCGGAAAGTAAGATATGAATAATGTAAAGGTAGATTTGTTATAGCCTTTTGTGAACTATCTAATTCAAGATATTCGACAATTGATCTAGCATTTGCATTCAGATTTTCAGCACTAAGCCTAATACATTTTGCACTTCCTGTTGAACCTGAAGTACTTAATACAATCGACAGATCAGAAGAAAGATTATTTAAAAAAACGGTTTCTTCCGATTGATAGTTTATCACATATTTTCCATCTATTTTCTCGTATATAATATCTGGTTTGTAATTATTTTTTATTTGTGTAATAAGTTGAGGATTTTCAGGATACACCAGTATTGCAGGATGTTTTTCTCTGAGGCATGCCAAATATGCTATAATCGGATCAAGTTCGTTAGCCATTTCAATCATTATTAATTTTCTTGAATTGCCAATGATTTTTTGAAATTGATTTGCTAACTCAGAAAGTTCCTTATAAGAAATCTGTGTTCTATTTTTAAGAACTAGTGCTGTATTCCTCGCATGAGAATCCAATTCATCGAAAAAAAAGCCCACATTAACTCCCTGATTTGAAAAAGTTTATACTAACTCAATGATTTAACGAAGTATCCCTAAATATTCGTGAAATTGTTTCTGTAATTACCACACGGAAAGAGTACCTTTGAAAGGTATTATATGGCAATTATCCCTTAGCTTTCGAATCTCATTCCTATGGCTTGCTGAATAATCCACCCGAGCTGATGAACAACAAATTTACCTACATCTCCGACAAGCTGTTTCACATTTATTCATTCCAGTTACAGAATGTCGGGAATATCCTGAAGGAATAATGCCTTCAAGAAACTATGCTATGGATATAAAAGGGGATAATAACGGATTTTATAAAAACTCATTCCCCAATTTCATTAACCTGCCGGACCAGTACCGGTGGCGCATGCAAATATCGGGTGGTGGACCGTTTCGTGTCAATATCGTTGAATATTAAATTAATTTGTTCAACCGTAAGATCCGTTTCACCTGCAATACTTTCCGCAGATCTTCCATTGTTTTTCCCGTAAAGGCAGAGATCCATTTGTCCATACGGCAGTGAAAAGTAAAATTCATCCTGTCCCTGCGACATCGAATAGGTATCTGTCGTGGGTGGCCTGCTGCATATCTCTTCCGGTATTTCAAGATGACGCGCAAGCTCATACACCTGAGACTTATACAAATGCGCAATCGGTTTCACATCTGCCGATCCATCACCGGTTTTCACGAAAAAACCCTGGTCGTATTCAAGCCGGTTCGGTGTACCGGCAACCGCATAATTCATCCTGTCTGCATAATAGTATTCCATCATTTTCCTGAGCCGCTGCTTGAAATTGGTCGCTGCGACGATTTCAAGATACTCTTTTGCAGGTAACCTTTTTTTTATTACCTCTCCTGATGCTGCTTGCGCAACAACAGAAAAAATGGTGAACCCTTTTTTATCGAACACGTTCGACGAGATAATTTTTGACGTCCAACCATTCGTGTAGACCGGAATCTGTTTCCTAACAGTAGCATCGTAGCGCTCATAAAAACCTGCAGCCTCCAACATTTCTGTGATGGGTTCCGCTGCGAAAGGAACACCGAATTTGCTTATCAGAAGATCGCCGAATGTTTCTGTTTCACGTGCAGAATGACGTTCGGGCATCTGGAGTGCAAATACGCGTTCCTTCCCGACTGCTCTGCAGCAGAGTGCCATGGTGACACTACTGTCGATGCCACCACTGACACCTAGTACATAACCGCGACGTTTGAATCGCATAAGTGTCTGACGCAAGACTCCACAGATCAGATCGATCTCTTTTTCAACATCTATTGCCAGCCAGGGATGTAGCATTGGGGCTCCTTGAATAGTTGTGAGCAGTCAAAGTTCAGAAGTTAGAATATTTTCGTAACCTGCATACCGAATTCCCGTTTGAAAATACCTAAGCAGTTGCCATATTTATTCTCCCGTACTTCTACGGTCTATCACCCGATCGGGTGTAAGCTTTAAAGCAGCAGTTCCGGGATTTTTTTTGATGAAATCGTGCCAGAGAGACTGTGCCGAGAGGATCCCGGCAATCGCCATCGAATCAGTCTCCGAAGCCATTTCGGTTTTTCGGAGTTTCGACAGGAGAGCCTGGACCTTCACCCCGTTGAACATTCCCGCCTCCTGCAGCATCCGACGATCGAGGAGTTCCTTTCCGGCAGCTGAAGCGGCAAGAGCAAGCAGGCTTTTATGAATCGGTGCACGATAGGGATGTTTCACGCGTCCTGTTACCGCTGGCGGAAGGAAGGGTGCAAGCGCCTTTTTCAGAAGATGTTTCTCATGCAAACCACATATTTTAAACCAGGGTGGCACTTTTCCGGCATATTCAATCAGACGATGATCTAAATAAGGCATCCGCACCTCGATGCTGTGCGCCATCCCCATACGATCTCCCTGTGAGGAGAGCAGGTAATTGCTCATGAACATCGCGATTTCCAGATGCTGTGCCCGCTGCAGCAGATGACTTTTGTCAAAATGAGCCGGCAATGTCTCTCTGAGCTCCTGAAAACAATCATAGGTACCGATCGCTGCTCTCGTCGCTTCGGAAAAAAATGTTTTTATTCTCGCAGTATTATTCCAGCGGATCCGGTGAGAGTAGCACGGGTCGTTGAAAGACTCAATATCCCGTCCAAAAAACGAGGCGGCTACCTTTCTTGTCCGGTCATCCCTGAAAACATCGGGATAAAGCCGTTCAAGAAGCTTGCCACGGATACTGCTACCAGGACACCTTCCCCAGAATGAACGTACCAACGCCTCTTTGAAAATATCGTACCCCCCGTGAAACTCATCAGCGCCTTCGCCGGTAAGCACCACCTTGATTCCGGAATCCCGGACCAGTGAAGCCAAAAGATATAGCGGAGCTGGCGAGGTACGAAGAACCGGTTTTTCACAATGATAGATCACCCTGCAAAAAGAATCTGCAATAGCATCGTATCCAGCGGAAATTTCACGGTGATGTACTCCGAGAAAATCCACCATTGCCCGCTGATGTTCTCCTTCATCGAAACGTTCTTCGGAAAAACGTATTCCGAAGGTTTGAACATCACGATTAAATTGTTTCGCGACAATCGCCGTTATCCCGGATGAATCAAGCCCTCCACTAAGGTAGGTCCCCACCGGAACATCCGCGCGCAGGCGGATTTTCACTGCATCAATGAGCAGCTCCCGCAACTCTCCACTCATTCGGTCGGGACTGCAGGAAAACCATTCATCGCGGGGGTACAGTGGATTTTCCCAGTATGTTCCGGTCGTCACCCCCCGTTCGTCGGCGATCAGGTAATGACCCGGCGGTAGTTCGATGATACCTTTAAAAAAGGTGCTTTCCGGTAAAGTAGTCCACAACGTGAATATCTGATCGAGCGCATGGTGATCTATGGCGCGTTCGATTTCAGGTATGGCAAAAAGTGCCTTTATTTCCGATGCGAAAAAAAAATGGCCCTTTGAATGTGTATAGAAGAGCGGTCGTATTCCCACCCGGTCACGGGAGATAAAAAGCCTTCTCCGGACGGTGTCCCAGAGAGCGAATGCCCACTGGCCGTTAAGCCGCTGTAGGAACTCCGTGCCTTCCTCTTCATACAGGTGCACGAGTACCTCGGTGTCCGTTTTCGTCGAAAAACGGTGCCCCTTCTTTTCGAGCTCCTTCCGCAATTCAGGATAATTGTAGATTTCACCGTTATAAGTAATCCATACCGTTCCGTCTTCATTCGAAATCGGCTGGTCACCACCGGCAAGATCAATAATACTCAACCGTACGTGGCCCAGAGCCGCGTAGTCGTCGATATAAACACCCGCCGCATCAGGCCCGCGGTAGCTGATTGAACCGAGCATCCTGCAGAGGAGATCGGTATCCCCGGAGTGGTGAGTGCTGTTAAAGAAACCGGCTATTCCGCACATGATAAGATCGTAGTCAGGAACTATAATTCAGGAGTCAGAATTTGAATACTCCTGATTGTTGATTCAAGTAACTTCCTAATAATTTTAATAATTTGTTCTATCTGCGAATGCAGCTATCCTCAAATTTAAATGTGGATGATGGATTAACGAAAACGGTACATTATAATCAGTGCGACAGCTCTGAATCCTATGCATTTCCGGAATGTAGTGACAAATCCGACGTGACGTCTTTCTTTAAAAACAAAAATACCGAAAAAGCACCTTTTTTTATTCAGATTTCTGACTACCACCTTCTGCCTTCTTCTCCAAATACCCCGCCACCGCTTCAACACTATCAAGATTTTCCGGGAGGAGTTCATCGTCTTCGACCGTGATACCGAATTGTTCTTCAAGAAAGGAGACTATTTCGAGTATACCAGTGGAGTCTATAATTCCCGCATCAAGAAACGAGGTGGTATCAGTCAGTTTGTCCGCTTCACCGAAAAGAAAATTTGAGACAATGAATTCTCTAATCTGATCCTTATTGGGCATTTGCATTACTCCGACAATTAGGTGAAATGGTGCTGTATCTCCGTAAACGGTACCAGTTCGCTCCCATCGATTATACTTTTAACCAATGCTATATAATATATTTTTTAAAAAACCAAAACAAGCCAATTTTCTCAAATTGCAAGGAATTTTATGAAAACCAAGCCACTCTGGTATCTTTACGAAACTTTGTTCAATGCTGCCGAGGAATTCCCTGAGAAAACCGCCTTTATCGTCGAAGGCACCTTCTATTCCTATAGCACAGCCCTTAATGACGCGCGTCGCCTGGCTGCAGTACTGGTAGAGGGCGGCCTGCAGCGTGGAGATCGCGTCGCCCTTTTTCTCGACAATACGTACACGAACATCATAGGTATCTATGCAACCCTCATTGCAGGAGGCGTATTTCTTATTATCAACCCGCAAACGAAAAGCGATAAACTGAAATATATCCTCAACGACAGCGGTGCGACCGTTCTGATTTCAGACACACATATTTTCTCCCGCATCAACCCGGTATTTGCCGATTGCGGCTCTTTACGTAATTTTTACTACACCGTCTCCCCCGGTGATTACAAATTACCCAGAAATCAGGGATGTTCCACCGGAAAACTGTCCGATCTTCTAACTGCCAGCCAATCGATCGGGCAACAGGTTCCCTCCCTTCCGAATGATCTTGCAGCTTTGATTTACACCTCCGGGAGTACCGGCAACCCCAAAGGGGTGATGATGAGTCATCAGGCAATGCTCTTTGCCGCACAGAGTGTATCTTATTACCTCCGGCTCGATGCAACCCACACCCTCATCAATGTACTCCCACTTGCATTTGATTACGGTTTATACCAACTGCTCATGTCGGTTCTAATGGGAGCGACACTTGTTCTTGAACGCTCTTTCACCTATCCTGCTAAAATCCTTAAACTGATCAATGACTTTTCTGTTACCGTGTTTCCCGGTGTACCGACCATCTACGCAACCCTTGTAGGGATGCATCGGCGAAAGCCTTTTCAATTGCCATCTGTTACCCGTATAACCAATACAGCCGCAGCGCTGCCGCCCGATTATACCGGGGCGCTGCACGAAATATTTCCCAATGCCCTGCTGTTTCGCATGTATGGACTCACGGAGTGCAAACGTGTCGCCTATCTGGAACCTGAGCTTGCTGATGAAAAACCCACCTCCGTCGGGAAAGCGATACCCGGTACGGAAACATTCATTCTTGATGCCGCCGGCAAGGAGTGCCCAACCGGTGTAACGGGAATTTTACATGTTCGTGGACCGCATATCATGATGGGATACTGGAATTTGCCTGAACAGAGCGGTAAAATGCTCATACCGGGGAAATTCCCAGGGGAAAGGCTCCTTTGTACCCACGACTGGTTTAAAAAAGATAAGGATGGGGATCTTTATTTTATCGGACGAAGCGATGATATCATCAAATCACGGGGAGAAAAAGTAAGCCCGGTGGAGGTGGAGAACGTACTCCTCAGTATGAAAGGTGTTCGTGAAGCAGCGGTTATCGGAATTGAAGACGAACTCCTCGGACAGGCAATCAAGGCATTTGTCGTTCTCGAAGATCAATCAGTAACCGAATCCATGATTAAAAAACATTGTATTGATAGTCTCGAAAACTTCATGGTACCAAAATTCCTTGAAATTGTTACAGAGCTGCCCAAAACCGAATCGGGAAAAATTACAAAAAAGGGGTTGAGGTAGGAAATCAGGAATCAGTATACAGAACTCTGAACCAAGAAAACGGAATTGGAAAGTTGTGATTCCAATGAGATAAATGTTATAGCACTCTCTTCCCAATTTTTCAGAAACTCTAATTACAGGGAGAGTTAACACATTCAAATCTCAAATTCATGGGAAAAACAAAAAGGTTAACGATATCAAGAATAACCAATAGGAGAATTTTTATTTTTTATGCTTCAAGGAACTTATATATTTCTACCGGTTTCGACACCCCATTTTTCTCATTAAATCAAAGGTCACACAACATGGACAAAGATGAATTGTATCAGGAATTATTTAATCGCCTCAATTCAGCCAGTGTTCTGTCTCCCGATTTTCCTGATGAGACGATAGAATCTACTCTTAATGCACTCTGGAGCACCGCACAGGGAATACCCTGTTCCGCGATCCATGCAAAAACTTTTCTTCCTGAAGAATTAACAGAAGAAAAAAAGGCGACATTGCTGTCGCTCGTAGAAAAACGGATTAAGGGAACGCCGCTGGCGCATCTGACTGGAAGAGTCCATTTTATGGGGCTCGAAATATTATTTGAACCCGGAATATTTCTTGTCCGACCAGAAACCGAACTGCTTGGACATTCGGTAATAACGTTTCTGAACGAAAAAGCGATTCACGCTGATATGCTTCGTATGATCGATATAGGATGCGGCAGCGGAAATCTGACCTGCGGAATTGCATGTTCCATAAAAAATCTGGAAGTCTGGTCTATTGATATTTCAGAAAAATGCACAGCCCTGACAAAAAAAAATGTGGATTTATACGGATTAAATGATCTGGTTACCGTTTTTCAAGGCGATCTGTTCACACCTGTGTCTAATCTCGGATTGGAGGGAACCCTTGACGCCATTATCTGCAATCCTCCTTATATCGCAACTTCACGACTTGCCGGCGACCGTTCATATCTACTGAACCACGAGCCGCGTGAAGCGTTCGACGGAGGTCCTTTCGGATTCGGCCTGCACATGCGACTGATAAAGGAGGCTCTCGCATTTCTTAACCCTCATGGAGCCCTGTTTTTCGAATTCGGTGCCGGGCAGCACACACAGGTACAACGTCTTATTGAACGTAGCAGGGGATATAATTCTGTGGAGTTCTCAGAAGATGAGAGCGGCATTCCGCGCGTCGCGATTGCGAGAAAAGGGGGGAAATAGAAGTACAAAGCTGAATACTGGGTAGCCAGAAATTGGAAGTTAGTATTTCACCTAGAAGCAGTCTACTGAATTTATCGAATTGGACACGAAAAGCACGAAAGGGAAAGAAGGAATCAGGAGATATATAGCGATTATTTGAAATTCTCTGACTTTTTTGGTTCCCCAGTTATTTGCATGAAATAATTGCCTGTTCAAGTGTCGTTATTACTTTAGTAATCTCCTCATCACCGATACATACCGGCGGTTCGACAAGTATTTTCGAGCGGTCGCAGAATGCATTCATTACAAGAACGCCACTCCGAGCGCATTCGGAAATCACTTTCATCGTACTGTTTTTCTGAACAAATGAAATACTCTGTAACAATCCTCTTCCGTCAACACCGCAAATTGTTCCGGGGTGTCGTGCAGCTATCCCTTCCAGCCCCTCTCGAACTCTATTTCCTTTGCTTTCCGCCAGTTGACAGATTTTTTCCGATTCGACCATTTCAAGGGTCGCCAGACCTGCGGCGCATGCTGGCGCATTACCGGCTCCTGAAGAGCTTGACATGGGAAAGCTCAGACCAAATTTTCCCCATATTGTCCTACGTGCGATTACGGCACCGATTGGCATAACACCACCGCCGAGGGCTTTCCCACATACAAGAATATCGGGAACAGCCCCGTCATGGTCGCAGGCGAACATCGCGCCTGTTTTTCCAATACCGGTTTTTACCTCATCGAATATCAGCAGGACCTTGCGGCGCCTGCAGATTTCTTCAAGATTTTTTAAGTATCCGGACTCCGGAACTACCGCTCCGTTTTCAGATTGAATTGGTTCAACGATTACACATCCCGTCAGCTCATCAATCGCATTTTCAACAGCCTCCTCAACACCGAATGGAACATGGCGTACATTCTGAGTAAAAGGCATAAACTGGCCGCACATCGAGGGCTCAGAAACAGACATGCAGCCGAACGTGAAACCATGCCACGATCCGGTTGTGCTGACCACCCCGGATTTTCCGGTAGATAATCTTGCCAGCTTTAGCGCAGTTTCAACCGCTTCGGAACCGCTGTTCACGGCAAAACAGCATTCAAGATCTCCTGGAGCGATTTCAGCAAGTTTCTGATAAAAACGTGCCTGAATTCCATTGATAAAAGGTAGATTGAATGGCCGTAAGGATGTTAATTCTTCGGATACGGCTCTGATTATCCGACCGGGGTTGTGCCCTAAAAAGCAGTTGCCGTAACCTGCGATACAGTCTATATACTGACATCCCTGACTGTCGGTTATTAGTATTCCTTGAGCACCTTCAATCTCTATAAGCAGACCCATTCTTCTAAGAAACTGTATATAAGGAGCATTCGAATACCTCGCGTATGCATCAACTGATTCAGAATAGTTAAATGTCATTAATGAATCCCCTTAATGTACATTCAAAATTGATAGAACATATTCGTATATTGTCACCACCGTATTGGAAACATAGCTTTTAATACAATAAAAGAGTTCCCAATAAGGATGTGCCCTATTTTATAAAAACTTTATCGTAGTGCATACTTATTTAAGCCACATTGTACGTTTTTGCTGTGGGTTGGGGCCGTGGACCCCTTAACATTATTGGTGTCTGATTAAATTATCGGAGGTTATAAAGCACATTAGCATGAAGAGCCGATCAAACTCTCCGGCAGAATCGAAAAAATGCAACTGTTTATTTTACCTATGTTTACACATTCATCAGGCCTTTGCCGTTGAAAATAAATATTTCAATCGATTCCTGATACCTTTGGGAAACTCAATTTTCCCGATTTGAATCAGTTCTTCATCTTCCTGCTTTCGATCGGCATATAAATCATACGATGCAACATTGACATAATGTTCATCGAAACAACAACCACTAATCTCCGCACATTCGTTTAGATCATGAAACACCGGACCTTGTGTATTATCCGGGTCATGCAATGGGTCACGTGAATTCTGATACAGAACATATTTCATCATGTGATAATCAAGAGCAACGGGGTCGGTGCTTGCAGCTATAGTACGTGTATGCGCAACAGGTAGTTCTGTACGTGAATTTATCCCGATCCATTCAGCGGTTGTGATATTCAAATCAGGTTTTCGTATTGTTTTAAAGAACAATCCGATTTCTTTTCCTAGCATTCCAGAAACGGGTCCGTTTTTCCACTTATTATACGGAAAAGAATGAAAATTGAAATATTTTCCGATTATTTTTCCGTTTATGTCCGGGTCTGGCCCTCCACTGAGATCACTGATTCCGAGGTGATTTTTTACAGCTCCTGTTGCTCCGCAGAAGTGGCTATGGTGGTTGATTCCTGAAATGTTGATGAATTTTAATCCGCCATTTATATATTTCCTGTTATTCCAGATACTATTTTTAAAATCGATTATTGTACCTTTATCCGTTTTAACTATCGGATAAGACATAATGACCTCTCTTCCATTGTTATCAGAAAGACCATTATCAAGAACGATAAGGGGCACTCCCCTTGTACCATCACAAAGCACGGTCCCTTCACCGTCTTCAGGAGTGTAAACTCTTTTACCTCCTTCTTCATAATCCAATAAATATCTGTAAGAAAACCTTTGATCGTATTTGTTTTTTAACATCTCACAGAATGCATTATAATTGTCTATACCAGAAATGTCAGAATTACGAATAAATTCATGTTTCCAGCCGGCATTTTCAGATTCCCATGGCCGTGCACCCCGGTGGACATTTTCTATGAGTACAACCTCTCCCGTAAATCCTTCAGGATGATTCATTATTAAATCAATTAAAGTCCCGATTCCTGCAATATTGGGTGCCCCTTGATTCCACCACTGTAGATTGGGCTTAATAATGACAACATCCTTTTTGTCAATTAATCGTTGAATACCGCCCAGCATTTCGATAACCTTTTTCATATTAGAGGAAGGGGATCCGTTTACTGAACGGTAAATGGTACACTTTTCAGAAATAAATTTTTTTCGAATGCTCCGTTTCTTTTCCTTAGAACACCTGCTAAAAAACAGGAACATGCAAAATGATATGATATGTTTCAATATATTTCTTCTTGTTTCCATTCAATCCACATGTATTAAATAATTACAGTACCCAGTAGTACAGTTCATAAATGTTATCCTTTTAGGATAGCATATTAGCACACCGATGTATATACTGACTATGAATTTATTTTTTGTTATTTCCGTCTCGTATTTGACATTTGTCAATAACGATTTTCGCCAGGTCGCGAATGGTTTGTGCTTCTGAAATGCTGGAGAGTGGTACAATAACATCAAACACTTCTTCAATTTTCGCGATAACCATAACAGCCAGCAAGGAATGGCCACCAAGATCAAAAAAATTATCAGAAATACTTATTTTATCAATACCGAGAATATCCTTCCAGATTTTGTTAAGTGATTTCTCAGTTTCATTCCGAGGTGCAATATAATTCTCCTCAATTTCCCCTCTGGAATGCGAAGGGAGGGGGAGTGCCTTGCGGTCAATTTTATTGTTAATCAATCGAGGAAGGGAGTCAAGAAAGATGAAAAGCGTCGGAATCATATAATCAGGAAGTGTTCGACGAAGCAAAGAACGAAGATCTTCAGCAACGGCATTTTTATTTTCATGAAACACGACATAAGCGATGAGTATTCTGTTTTCCTTAACATCTACCCCGTCGGTAACAACACACTCTTTAACCATCGGGAACGAGTATAACGTGGATTCAATTTCGCCGAGTTCAATCCGAAAACCTCTGATTTTTACTTGAAAATCACTTCGTCCAAGTACCTCAAAATTTCCATCTGCAAGCATGCGTCCAATATCACCGGTTCTGTAGA
This sequence comes from Candidatus Latescibacterota bacterium, assembly GCA_016927495.1. Taxonomy (GTDB): domain Bacteria; phylum Latescibacterota; class Latescibacteria; order Latescibacterales; family Latescibacteraceae; genus JAFGMP01. Next base: position 11,262 of record JAFGMP010000517.1, read on the forward strand.
TCCGTTTTTCAACATTTGAATAGGTTGACGATGGAAACGGATCGTCAAGAAACTTTTCGGCGGTAAGTTCCGGTCGATTGCAGTAACCAAGGGCAAGCCCGATACCACCGATATACAGTTCTCCCACCACGCCAATCGGTACATGAGAAAAATTGTCATCAAGTATATAGAGACGTGTATTGGCGATCGGTTTTCCGATCGGAGGTAATTTTTTTCCGGCAACAACATTCCAAAGCGAAGACCAGATGGTTGTTTCCGTCGGCCCATACATATTCCACACTTCCGCTCCCGTTGCAAGAAGTCGATCGGCAAGCCTGCGGGTCATTGCCTCTCCGCCACAGAGGACTTTCATTCCTTTTCCATCGCGCCAACCGGAAGCGAGCAGCATTTCCCAGGTTGCTGGTGTAGCTTGCATTATCGACGGTCTTCTATTTTGCAGGAATTCCGTAAGAAGTATACCATTGGCGGATAAATCCTTTTCTGCAAGAATACACCTCGCGCCACATAGTAAAGGAAGGAATATTTCCAGACCGGCAATATCAAATGATATTGTTGTTACAGCCAATAATGAATCGCTTTCACCTATACCCGGTTTTTCCCGCATCGATAGTAAAAAGTTAACCAGAGAGTAATGCCGTATTTCTACTCCCTTTGGTTTTCCTGTCGATCCGGAAGTATAAATAATATACGCACGTTGATTTCCCTTTGTCGGTTTTATGGCCTTAACATTATGAGCAACCGGAAGATTGTCCAGGTAGATGGCTGGTATGTTTAAATCGGAGAACCGCTGCTTAAGTTTTAATTGGCTTATCAGCATGGATGCTTTGCTGTCATTCAGAATAAACGCGATACGTTCATCAGGAAACGATGGATCAATTGGAATATAAGCCGCTCCCGCCTTTAATATTCCCAGCATGCAAACAACCATCTCGAGGGAACGCTCAACACAGAAGCCTATGGGTTCTGACGGTATTGCACCTGAACCTATTAAAAAAGAGGCTAACAAATCGCTGCGCTTTTTTAATTCCTCATAAGTAAGTATCCTTTCGTTGAATTCAACCGCAACATTTTTTGGCGTACACTCAACCTGCTTCTCAAAAAGATCGACAACCGTCGAATCGGTTGAAAACGGACGTTCAGCTCTCTCCCATTCATTATGTATCGCGTCCCATTCAGATGCCGTTATAATAGAAAACTCCCTGCTCATCATTCGTGGTTCGTCTACAGCCTCTCCAAGAATTTTCCGGTATGCTTCAATCCAACGTCCCACAGTAATATCATCGAACAGATCGCTATTGAAATGCCAGAGAAGTTCCCAACCATTCCCTGTATCAATCACGGTAGCATAAATTTCAAATGTTTCATAAATACGACTGTTAATAGTATACGATGCATCAAGACCGCTGAATCCGAACTCATTCTCCCCAAGTAATTTAGCATATGTAAATCCAACTGGAACCAGCGGTACGCGTGCAGGATCACGAGGTATTTTCAATTCTCTGATTAGGTCTCCGAAGGTACATTCTGGATAATCGTATGCATCCAGTAACATATCTTGCAATTTAGCGACGAAGTCTGCAAATACGGTATCGGGTGCTACAGAAATGCGTATTGGAAGCATTGTGACGCAATGTCCAACGATATCGGAATTATTGTAATAACCTTGTCCCGCAACCGGAACACCGATTACTAAATCCTCACAGCCTGAAAGCCGCCAAAGAAGCACAGCATAGGCTCCCAACATATAGGAAAAAGGGTTACACCCCTCCGACGCAGCTGTTTTTTTTATTTTATCAACTACTTCTCGATCGATATGGCACCTTCTGCTGTGAGCGTTATATGTTCTTTGCGGAGGTCTGGGTAAATCAATTGGAAGATCAAGTACGGGAAGCGGTGGATTAAATCGGCTTTTCCAGAACTCAACGACAGCATCCTGACGTTCCTTTGTCAGTGCCAATCCCATCTCCCTGACATAGTTAAAAAAAGACACCGACTTTTCCAGGTCTGCTGTTACCTCGTCCTTGAGCGCATCATATAAAAAACCAATATCGCGAATTAGGAGATTGATTGACCAACCGTCACAAATGAGATGGTGTGCAGTAAAAATGAGAGTACATTCAAGATCTGACTGTACCAGCAAATGACTGCGCCATAAAGGACCGTTGTGCAGATCGAATGGCGTCGAGACTTCCCTTTCGACAATTTTTTCAAAAAACGCCTGGCGTTCTTCCTTCCCTTTTTCACGAATATCATGATACGCTACCAATGTGGGCAGGTCTGCATTTTTACGCATAACGGTTCCGTCGCTACTAAAATACGACGACATTGCATCTCGACGGGCCAACGTTTGTAATAATGCAGCTTTTAATATCTTCGCATCAATGATACCATGCAAGGTCAAAGAAAATGATTCATTGTATGCGCAGGAAGCCGCTGTACTTTGCTGTGAGGAAACCCATATCTCCCTCAGTGATCCCGTAGTGATAACTTCTTCCATGATTGTCCTCAAGAACCCCTTACTTACAAACAGGTATTTATTTCTGATTAATATACGACGATAGCTTACTGATTGTGGAATATTCCCGCATTAACTGTCGAACGGTAATATTGATTCCGAACTCCGTCTTGATTTGCTGGGAAAACTGTCGCATGAGAAGGGAATCAACTCCCAAATTTAAAAATGTCGCAGTTGTATCTATACTTCCGGGAGCGCACCCCAAGGCAACCGCAATTATTTTCTTCAGTTTTTCATCCACTGTATTTTCTGAAGGAGATGGAGATACAATTGATTCATTTATTTTTTCTGATGCTTCGATCACAGGATTCAATTTGTCCGTTCGAGTGCGAAACGCAGAAGAAACGTCGGTGCTTTGATTAATCCAGTATTGTTGCCGCTCGAATGGATAAGTTGGCAACGTGACATGAAACCGTTTTTCATTGCGGTAGAACAGAGATTGGTCAAGTGTGACCCCATGCAACCAGAGAAAACCTGTCGCCATGATAAGTTGCCGAAGATCAGCATCAGGTTCTCCCGTAGAACTCATTGAATTTATTGCCCAATGATTTAAAGAACCCCGTATTTGTTGACGTACAAGCGTCGTACTGGTCGCTCGCGATCCGACTTCAAGAAAAAAGCCTGAAGAACTTTCATCAATAAGCTGTTTGATTGCATCTGAAAAGCGAACCGTTAACCGCATATGCTTTGTCCAATATTGAGGATCCGTTGCCTGGTCACTTCCGAGCCAGCTTCCAGTTGCAGTCGACATAATCGGTATCTTCGGTGGAGAAAGTTTGATACTCCGTGCTTTTTCTTCAAAATCGGGCAAAGCCGGTTCGACCATGGCAGAATGAAAAGCATGTGAAGTATGAAGTGGACGACATACGATATCCTCGGCTTCACAATGAGCTTTAAATGCATCTATGGCGTCAAACGGTCCCGACACTACACATAAACCTGGGCTGTTTACAGCGGCAATTGAAAGTTCTGGTAACAGTTTCGGAAGTATGTCAGATTCCAAAGAGCGTACTGAAACCATTGCCCCGGCAGGAAGTGAGTGCATCAGACGGCTTCGGGCAGCAACCAAAAAGGCGCCATCCTCAAGTGTCATAATTCCTGAAATGCAAGCTGCGGCAAACTCCCCGATACTGTGACCGACAAGCGCTGCCGGTTCTACTCCCCAGCTTTGCCAGAGGCGGCCGAGTGCATATTCGAGAGAAAAAATTATCGGCTGAGCATAGTAGGTATCTTTCAGTTTTTCAGCGGCAATAGAATCACCCTGTGTAAAAACCAACCGGCGGATATCTTCGTCCATGCTCTTTTCAAAAGATTCCGCACAACGATCGAATTCCCTTCGAAAAACCGGTTCATGTTCGTAGATTTCTGCCCCCATACCCGGATACTGTGTCCCCTGGCCGGGGAATACAAAAAAGAGTTTCGGGGTTTTTCCTGTATAAACATCCCTGCCGCCTGATGTCTCGCCGTTTGAAAGGATCGCGGCTTTTATATCATCAGTATTCCGACCAACGAAAAAACAGCGGTATTTGTGGCTTTTTCTACCGGTTTGAAGGGTATAGGCAACATCGGCGAGAGAAGTGTCAGAATGTTGTTCCATCCATGTATTCAGATCCTGAATCATTGAAACTAACGCCGTTTCGGTTTTCGCTGATAGAGGAAGCATCTTCCATTTCCGCGAAAATGTATCGATTTCATCGGATGGAGCTTCTTCAAGGATTATATGGGCATTTGTCCCACTTACCCCAAAGGAACTGACCCCCGCTCTGCGAGTTCCTTTTTTCGGGTTCCAGTTCATGGTCTCGGTGGGTACGATGGCTGTAATATCGTCCCAGGGTATCATCGGATTCGGATTTTTGAAATGAAGATTTCGTGGTATTTTTTTATAGTGAAGAGCAAGAATTGTTTTAATAAGACCGGCAATACCGGCTGCCGCTGCGCAGTGACCTATATTGGTTTTTACGCAACCAAGTATCAGAGGATCGTCACTATCACGCTTCCCGAATACCGAAGCAAGTGCCTGCACCTCTATCGGGTCGCCCAACGGAGTTCCCGACCCGTGAGCTTCAATATAACCTATATCCGAGGGAGATAGTTTCGCCATATTCAGGGCATCACTAATAAGTTTCTGTTGTGCTGGAGAATTAGGTGCAGTCAACCCGTTACTAGCTCCATCCTGATTGACCTGCGAACTCCGGATTATGGCATATATTGTATCCCCGTCTTTCACAGCCTTCGAAAGACGCTTGAGAAGAATGATACCGCACCCTTCACTTAATATAAAACCATCGGCGGCACTATCAAATGATTTGCATCGTCCCGTCGGCGAGAGCATGGTCGCACTGCAGTAGGAAACGAGGTCTTCGGGAGAGAGAACTAGATTGACACCGCCGGCAAGAGCTATTTCGCATTCCCCTGTCCGGAGGCTTTGGCATGAAAGGTGTACAGCCGTGAGCGATGCCGAACAGGCAGTATCAACCGTCATGCTCGGTCCATTGAGTCCCAGAAAATAGGATAACCGGCCGCTTGCCGTGCTTAAGGCGTTTCCGGTCAGGTAGTACAAATTGAAGTCTTCAGCATTCCGCTCCTTTACCACAAGCTGTTTGTAGTCGGTTGATGCGATACCCAGGAACACACCGGTTCTGCTTCCCGAGAGGGTGTCCGGATTAATACCAGCATGCTCGATTGCTTCCCAGGTTGTTTCCAGAAGCATTCGCTGCTGCGGGTCGAGTGCCACTGCCTCACGTTGGCTGATACCAAAAAAATGTGGATCGAACCGAGAAATATCCTCTCGAAGGAATCCACCGCAATCAACGTATATTTTTCCCATTGTGTCGGACTTGGGGTCATGTAACGCTGGGGCATCCCACCTGTCTGATGGAATAGGATCGATCGCGTCTTTACCATCAAGAAGCAGTTTCCAGTAGGATTCCGGATTTCGTACTCCACCGGGAAACCGGCAACCCATACCGACAACAGCGATCGCCTCGTCTGTACGCTGATTGACATCCTGAAGGCGGGCTTCAAGTTCTTCAATTTTTAGGTACGCCCTCTTCAGGAGCGATATATCCTTTTTTGCCGTTTCCATTACTTTTCCCGATCATAGGAGTCAAGTTTGTCAAGTAGCTTTTTTTCGATCTCTTCATCTGAAAGCGATTCGATTCCGCTTTCTTTCTTGTTTACAGATGTATCCTGCTGCGCAGGCAGCATATCGGAAACGTTTTCGGCCATTTCCTGCGACTCGAGTATTTTTTGAATGAACCTGGCAATTGACAGAATCGATGGATAATCGAAAACCAGTGTTGACGGGAGTTTTTTACCGAGATTGAGTGCATCGGAAAGTGAGAGTTGAAGATCGACCGACATCTCTGAATCGACACCTAAATCAATCAAGGCGACATCCGTGCTGATCGCCTCTGGCGTACTTCGGTCGAGCAGCTTCGCCACATGACTTTTTATCAGGTCTATGAGTGAGGCAATTTTATCATTGTCACTATGTTTGCTTTGATTATCGGGATCTGAAGATATACCGGTATTTTTTTCGGCATTCGAGTCATCTTTTTTGTCGCCAGCACTTGAAACAGCAGCAATATCAACCTTGGTCACTTTTCTACCGGTTGCAGCATAGAGCTGCCTTACGATTACATGATCATTGTTTTTCAGCATTTCATGCCACCGGAAGATCAGTTTTTTATAGCTTTCCCCGGAAAAGTATCCGGTTTCAACTAGCTGGGTCGGTATCCCCGGACCTTCTGATTTTAAAAATGGACCATCGCCGAGAATTGTACTGTGCGCACAAAGTATCTCTAAGTCAATACTTGAAAAACCGGATTTTTTTAAAATCATTGGAAGTTCCCGACCGATTTTCGGATTTCCTCCTTCGTCTGCTCTAGCCCTGCAGTAGGCATCATAGAGATCGTTTTGTTCAGGAATCGGAGGATAGGTCCGTACGTGCATTTCAAAATCATTGTCAATAACCATGACAATCCCGTCAGGTTTCAGTACTCTGAATAATTCTCTGCAGGCTTGCAATGGATCGGGTACATGTTCAACAACGAGTCGCGTTACCGCAAAATCAAACCGGTTGTCGGGAAGATCCAGTTTAAGTATAGAATTTTCAATGACGGAACAGCGTTTTTCACCTATATATCCCGACAGTCGTTCACTTGCAACCTTCACCAGGTAACTGTCCATTTCAACAGCGGTTACCTTGCTCTTCGGCAGGAGCCCCAGGAGCATCTCCGACAAATAACCTGGCCCACATCCGCAATCCAGGATATTCATCCCATCAACGAGACCGGATTTCCGGTAAAATGCGAACTCCTTTTCCCAAAACAGGTCAATCTGAGCATTCAAACGCCTGATTTCGCCTTCAGAGGTTGTCGAAAAATTATTTACATTATAAGATCCTGATTTTGACATACTAATTCCTTTACAGATGTAATAGCATATAGAAAACAATTACTATAGTATCATTAAAAAAGAATCTTATCCATCAAATTGGATGTTTTTCTTATTTTATGGTATGTTTACCTGCCGATACTATTTTTTGTCTGACTCCTCCTGATGTGATATTGTCCACACAAATCCGTTATCTTGTAATTTATTCGGGTTTTTGCGTTTCATTCAAACGTTTATTAATTTTTTGTCGATATTCATTCACCAGTTCTTTTATACCGTTTTCAACCGGCAAGGGATTTTCAATATGAAACCTATGTCCGGTTTTTTCATCAATGAAATGCTCTACATCGTTAACTCCATCAAGCGTACTATGCTGTAATTCCGCCCAAACCTGCATATCCTTTGGTGTATACCCAAAGCTGTTCGCCCACTCACCCACAACCGTTCCCGTATACATTTTTACCGGGATGTCCGGCGGTACTTTAATACCCCTTATCGAATCGCAAATTCCCTTATAATATGAGAGTTCTATTAAATCACCCCCTGTGTAACTGCTTTTTTCAGGTTCCCAGAAATTATTGAAATTAATCAATTCCTCCATCGTATGATGAGAACGCATGTATAAAAGCCAGTCTTCGTGGATGGCTTCTATAAATACAAGTCCCGCCACCTCTTCCGGATATAGATGGGCATAATAACGGATAAAAAAACCGCCCATTGAATGACCGACAAGAATATAGGGTGGTGCTAAATGTTTATAATTAAGTAAAGCTCTCAACTCTTCTGCATAATTTGCTAGTGTCCGAGGCCTTGTCTTCATTGTAGTTTTACCGACTCCAATTTTATCAAGAGAAATCGTTTTACAATATTTTGATATTTTATACTGTAACCGATCAATAAATTTTCTGGATCTTCCTATCCCTGCATGATCATACGAAATTACCCGGGTATATTGCAAAATGTTTTTTTGCAGATCATCATACTCCAGTGTTTTACATGCCAGACCATTTTCTATAATAACGGTCGGTTCGCCGGAACCTTTATCCTTTACATAGAGGTTGTAGCCTTCCATTGACAGTATTTCTCCGCCTTCTTCATCCTTTGGAGTCTTCAGACAGGACAATAATGTAAGAAACAGTAATTGAAAAATGGTACGGTATTTATTTGTTTTTATTTTAGACAAACCGGTTTTCTTCCTATGTATTCTTATAAATTTTAACGATAATTTTCCGGAAACATTATTCTTTCCACACCTTCGATAATAATATGCAAAATTATCATATGCATCTCTTGCACTTTATCTGCTGATTTACCCGGAATAATCAGTTCATAATCACATTGGTGTTTCATTTTCCCGCCATCCCGGCCAAGTAATCCTATGGTTGTTATTCCGATATTTCCACATTTTTCAACCGCCTTTAAGATGTTCGGTGAATTCCCACTTGTTGAAAGGCCTATAAAGACATCTCCCTTTTTGCCGAAAGCCTCAATACTTTTCGTAAATACTTCCTCAAAACCGAAATCATTGCTGACAGCGGTTATATGTGCGGGATCGGTAAAACTGATTACCGGTAAAGGTTTTCTGTCTTTTCTGAATCTCCCGGTGAATTCTTCTGAAAAATGCATTGCATCACAGGCACTCCCGCCGTTTCCTGCGATCATGATCTTGCCATTGTTATTAAATGTTTCCACAAGTAACTGTGAAATTTCAAAAGATTTTTCGAAATTTTCCGGCATTGTACAGAATTCATTAATTATAAATTGCGACTCAAGATACGATTCCCTGATTTTAGAAATCATTACAATGAATCCTTCAGTTTAAATGTGACCGATTTTAACAGTGGTAGATCAAGAAGATACGGCTATTAGCACGACCTTGACTTTTTAGTGCGGTTGATAATCTGAAAAAATGTAAAAAATATGGTTTTTACACGGGTTCCCAAAATCCATAAAGCAACATAGGACGGTGATTACAATGTGTCATATTTTCAATTACTATACACCTCTTGAATGTCTTTCCACCTGCACACTGAATTCTTCCCATCTGTTTGTATGACCACAGAGAAGTCATCAAAACTATTATACTATTCATTATACCTTTTATAAAGATACCAAACCTGTCCCGAATCTTATTTTTTCATATAAATACAATATTTATTGCTGGTAAGTTCCAGTGTGAAATTATTCTTTATATAGTTTTGGAATCTCTCGGTATATTCTTTCTTGATATTAAAATACCTTCCTTTTAATAAATCCTCAATGGTTTCACCTTCTTCGGTAATGATAACTTTAGTTTTACCCGATTTAATTTTATTCAGGTGTTCCAAAACAACGGCATCTTTGGAAAGGTGAAAAATACTGATATGTTCATCGGGTATGTCTCTTCCGGATAAAAAAACTATCGGTGGAGAATAAACGGAAAGTGGGACAACCAAATCCCTTTCTGATGTGTTTTCCTTTATGTAATTTATCGCTTCCGTATAGTTATTCTCACCAAACGCAATCCACTTAAGTGCGACGATAAATGAATAATAGGGAAAAAACAGTATTAGAAGTAATAATGGCATCAAATAGGACTTTTTAATTTCGATGGTGTCAAGTGTATCCTGCAGAGCAATTCCGATCATTAATGCCATTGGTAAAAGAAAAGGTTTTAACTGGTGTCCAAAATAATATCCTGATGCGTTACTACCCATAAATTCAAAAACCACCCAGATTATAAGACCGAAACACATTCTTTTTTTAAAAGTAGAGTAGCGGTACAGGACTAAAAGCAGAAAAGGATACAGCATTACAATTCTATGATTTAAAAAGGTTTCAAGCATTAAACTAAGACGATGTCCCAGGTTTGAATTGCCTGATCCACTGTCTAAAAGGATCAACCAGGCACCCTCTATATATTCACTGATTGATACACCTTTTAAATATAACGGTAAATTAATAATATTAATTCCAACTAAAATCCCAAACGACACTAATACAATACCTTGAATACGTTTTTTTACGTTCAGATCGGAATCCATATTTGCGTACAGGTAAATTATTGGAATTGTAAAAATTGCAATTTGCTTGAAAGAAACAGCGAAACCCAGCATCAGGCCGCTTAGAAACAGGTTTTTAAAACATTTTTGTTGAATGATAAAATAGAAACCCAACGAGGAAAACAATACCATAAAGTTTTCTGTTATTCCTGTCCATGGCCCGTCCACGCATCTCCATGCCATCGCCAGACCAAAAACATACATGCTTAACACACCCGCTTTTTCTGAATGTATTTTTGAGCCGATTTTATAAACCATGACGGAAGAAAAAACTGAGACGACAATTCCTGTCATTCTGACAAAAAGATACGATTTGAAGTTGAATAATAAAAATCCGATAGCATATAAAAGATATATTCCTGGGGTTTTATTTTCGGTAATATCCTGAAACGGCAGTTTAGTGTTAGTAATAAAACATTTACCGATATAACCCCACATACCTTCGTCGACGGTTATTTCTCCTATAGAAACTATTAAAAGTATTATTGTCAAAAATCCGGCAAAAAACAATGGGTTCTGTACAAGAGCATTTATTTTATTTGGTTTCATGGTAATCTTCTTCCGTATTAATTTCCCATATGTTTTCCTTCGATTTTTTCCCGTTCACGATATTATCAACCGAAACCATTGCGGTAAGCATTGAATGATCCTGATTGTTGTATTTATGCATTCCATTTCGTCCTAAACAATGAAGATTCTCAATGGTGAGAATAAAATCTCTTACCATATTAAAATTTTTATATGCGCCGAAATATGAAGGATAGGTTTTAGGCATTCTTATCATGGTATGATCTATTACTTTATCGTGTTCGATAATATCGATTTTCACCAACTCTTCAATAGCAAATTGAATGAATTCATCATCTTTTTTATTCCATAACTCATCACCTTCATTACAGAAATATTCCAAACCGATCCAAATAGTATCCGGATCGGATACCATATAGGGACTCCAGTTATTGAATATTTGCAATCTGCCTATTTTAACATCCCGTTCCTGTATATATATCCAATTATCGGGAACGATATTGTTGATCGTTTTACTGTCGGTTGTGTTTTTTATTTTCAATTCTTTCAATAATAAACCGACGGTTATAAAGTCTCGGTACTGCAGATTCGCTGCGGTATTCAATACATTTTCGGGAACATTTCCTTTCATACCCAAAAGCAGATCTTTTACAGGTATTGTAGAGAAAATGATATCTCCTGAAACAGTTTCTGTTTTTCCTGTATTCGTATCTGTAAGCGATACAGCCGAGATTTTTCCGTTTTCATATTTAAACTGGTCTGCTTTTTTATTGAATATAATTTCACATCCTTCGGCTTTTAATTTTTCGGCAACAACTTCCCACAATTGACCCGGTCCGAATTTTGGATACATAAATTGATCAATAAGACTTGTTTCAATCTTTTTCTGTTCAATACCATCAGATTTTGCCATAATCGATTTGACGGCATGCCAAACTGCTTTTGAAATCGATAAACCTTTAATTCGTTGTGCTCCCCATTCGGCGCTTATCTGATTACACGTAGTTCCCCATACTTTCTCGGTATAGTCTTTGAAAAATGTTTTATACAAGACATTACCGAATCGATTGATGAAAAAATCTTCCAAAGACTGTTCTTTTTTTAACGGAAATAACCTAATCCAGATATAACTGGCCCCTATTTTTATCATTCGAACAAGTCCCAGATTTTTAACAGTAGATAATGAAAGGGTAACAGGGTAACTGAAAAACTTTCTCAAATAAAAGATCCTGGAAAGCCTGTTTCGAATAAGCATTACTTTATCGTGAAATTCCGGGTCTGGCCCGTTTTCCGGCAACTTGATTTTTTTACTTTTATTATGATAGGAAATATTGAGTTCAATTTCATCTTTTGCACCTGATCCTTGTATCGGAAGGATATTTTGCCACCATTGCATAACCCTGTCGGATTTTGAGAAAAAACGATGCCCGCCAATATCTATACGATTACCTTTATAATTAACGGTCTTTGAAATTCCTCCTATATCATTACTCATTTCAAAAATTATCGGTTTATATTCTGTTCTCTCAATAAGCTCATAGGCGGCTGTAAGGCCTGCCGGACCAGCACCGATGATGATTGCTTTTTTTTTAACCATATGTTCCTTTTTCCGCTTAAATCGAATTAGTTAAATCGAAACTATCTTTTAACAGCCATTTTTGTACTAATCATGCACAGAGAAAACCATAAAGCTGAGGAATTGTAGTATTATGGCGGCCCTTAATTGAAATAGCCTCCGCACCCAGTGATTCGGGCCACTGGAGGACCCTGGTTCTCGGACGGTACATATCGAGAAAATCCATGTTTGCGACAGTGAAATTATTGTGACGGAACCCGACATTCCGTGCAATCGTCAAAGCTTTAAGAAAAACTTCCGGCATTATTACTGCAGAACCTATGTTGACAACAACACCGCGATCAATTTCAGTTAATGTACCCGTAAGCAGTTTGAAATCCTCGTATGACGTCGCCCCCAGCGCCGCACCGTCACAACTGCCGTGCTGGTGAATTATATCTCCACCAATCGCTACATGCACGGATAAAGATACATTTGCCTTATATGCCTGGTACAATACGCTGTATTCCCTGTATTTGAATTTGTTTTTTTTTATTGCCTCGGCCACCGCTCTACCGTAACCGATTCCTCTCCGATAGCCACTTTTTATCGCTGAATTCATATCCACAAGCGTTTCTTCTGCCATTCCGAAACTTCCGTCAACCAATCCATCCTGTACGTCTTCGGAGGTCTGTCCGATCATCGCTATTTCAAAATCATGTATCGAAACCGAACCGTTCATTGCAAGATGGGTGATAAATCCTTTTTTCAGAAGGTCAATCAGCAGTAACGAACATCCTTCTTTTATCACCGCACCACCGATCATGAAAATAATAGGACCGCCACTTTTTTTCGCATCGTTTATTTTATTGGCGAGACGCTCAATCTTCTTATCTTCTTTGATGCAAATTCTATCAATAGGTATCATATCTTCAAGATGAAACTTGTTTTTCCGTAGTGATATTGGATGTGTTTTTATACTGTTAAAAATATTTACAGTTGAATTCATTTGCATTTTTTTTAATGAAACCTTTCCTTTTCTCTTTTAAACTATCCAATATGTAATTCATTGCCAAACAATGACCGAATATAGTCAATTAAACGAAATAAATAATGGCACATTGAATTTCTAGCCCCATAATATCGAAGCCAATCCTTGTATGTGAAATTCTGTTTTTTCTTTTTTATTTCTAAAGCTAAATCCTTATTTTTTTGCAGAAATGCAAGCCGGAGAGAATGTTCAAACCAGACATGTTCCATTTTTCTCCTGAATTCTGCGGGCAATTTGTGTTTATCACATAAATACAATTTCAGTTCTGATGCAGACCGGTTGAATACCGCTTTCTTAATCGGGTTATTACTATGGGAGGCAGATTCCCCTAGAATCCTATATGTTGCCATTGCTTCGGGAAAAAATATTACCTCTGAAGTTAAAGAAATTTCGGCCCAGAGCTGTTCATCACCCATCAAAAAGTGACCACTCTGGTAAAGATAGGGATCAGCATACGTCAGTCGCTCATATTGATCCCTCCGAACCATCGCAGTACAGGTTCGAATCCAGAATCCTATTCCGCAGTCATCGAGAATATCATAAATATTCATTTTCCTGGGTACTTCAAACTTTCGAAATCCGATATAGTCTTTAACGATTTTATTGGATTCTCCAATAAAGATGTCGAAATTTGAGTGGGTTACACCGCACTCAGGATGATTTTCCATATATTCGGTCTGTAGCTGCAATTTACCAGGATTATGCCAGTAATCATCTCCTTCGCAGAAGGCCACATATTTGCCACGAAGAACTTTTTTCGTCCGTACACTGTTTGCCTTCATTCCAACATTTTTATCTGAGGTTATTACCCTGATTATTTCAGGATATTTCTTTTGATATTCAAATACTATCTCTCTTGTCCCGTCTGTGGAACAGTCCTCCCCTATAACCAGTTCAAAAGGAAAGTCCGTTTTCTGTTGCAGTACACCTTCAATCGCTTCAGAGATATAGGGAGCATGGTTGTAGGTGATCATAATAATGCTAATAAGCGGATCGGTCATTTTTATTACCTTTTAAGTAAAAATGGGAAACCTTTTTTTTGATTTTATTAATTGTCTGTAAATATCCGGTAAAACCCGTATTTTCCTAATAAAGCGCACCCGGTATATTGATACTCCACAAATGAGAGGAGCATTCAATGAC
>JAFGMP010000082.1 GCA_016927495.1 Candidatus Latescibacterota bacterium
AAAAATTTGCGTTTCTTAAATAACATACCATGTTTGAGAAAATACGCAAATAATTTACCAATTTTTTACACTTTATAAAACAAATATTTAAGAGAGATTATGAAATTAAATAATAATTGCCGTCTATCATTATGATAGTTTTGCAATCAATTTGATAGTTAAGGGTGTTTTATTCGTTGACCTGCCTTCGGAAAACCGTACCATAAAAAATGTTAGTATTCGGCAAAATTAAGCAGTACGTTTAACCGGGAGGATTAAAAAGTCTTTACACAGAAGATCAGTTTTCGTTTGCTTTACGGTAGGCAGCTTGCTTGCTCTTGTCATTCTTTCCGGTGATCGCTCGCGTGACAGGATCAGAGAATAATCAATCGTATGTTATTGTAATATAATATGTTATGACAGTTTAACCTGGCATTTCACGGGTTTTATATGGGGAATACAGAATAAATTTTTAAACATATATTTTTCTCTTGACGTTTATGTACTGAATAGCATATTTATTAAACAGAATTTTTCAAAATACCTCTGCCTTTTAAACATGAGAGTTGCTATGGTATAAATAAGAGGTGCTGGGATAAAATAAAGAGGCTACCTTACAGGAGTTATAATGGAGTTAAAACATACCAGAAAGCTGGAAAATTTAATTACTATTGGATGTTTCAGTCAGGGGATAGAGGCGCATTTAGCCAAAACCAGGCTTGAGTCGGAAGGTATCGAGTGTTTCATCCGGGACGAGAATACAATCAATGTCAATTGGTTATATTCCAATGCTATTGGGGGTGTAAAACTTCAGGTCAGACAATCTGATTCAGAAAAGGCCAAAAAAATTTTTTCTCACTTTGATGAAATACCATCACACAACAAAACTGACAGTGAAGCTCAACAACGTTGTCCCAAATGTAATTCCATAGATATCCGATACGAAAAATTTGCACGAAAACCTGCATTCTGGTCATGGATTTTATTGGGTATACCGCTGCCTTTCGTAAAAAGAAAATGGAAATGCAACACGTGCGGATATTCATGGAAACAGCTGTAAACCAGTATAACAATCTCACAACTCTGTCTGCCCTCATTGTCAATCCCAATATTACTGCTAACCACCACCACATCCCGGTGATCCCTTATAATCCTGGTAATCCCGGTCGTTTTTCTCTTTTGCCCTTGTGCCTTATGCCTTACTTTTATAGTGCCTTATCCCCAATCACCGGGCATATATTCCCGGCATGACGCAGCACAATTATGGATGCATCCTTGCCTTTTATCTCAAGCGCGTGATCGAGGGCTTCCTGCGGGGTTTTGGCATAAAGCAGACCGGTATGTTCCGCCGATTCTCTGGAAATGCCATTACTTACCATGATACACCTGCCGCGTTCGGTAACGACACGGTATATCGAGACAAGAAAGTGTGTCACCACCGGATGAAACACTTTTCTGTTGTGGAGATCCATGATAATATCGAGGTCTTTGAAGCCATATTTCCCGACATCGGGAATGTTATGGCAGATACCTTCGGGACAGTCGGCCACATCGATCACGACAGCATCCTGCTTCATACAAACATAGGCCGGAATGATACCTTTCGAGGTCTGCCAGAAATCGAGGTCGTTTTTGTAGGCATCGAACAGCACGATGTCGGCTCGACAGGGGATGTTTACGTTGAAAACCCGGGATGCTAACTCTGCGCCTTTCCGGTGGGCTTCGTACGGATTTCCGGCAACACAGTGAATTATTTCCATGTCGTTGTTGACAATGGTGTTGACAATGTAATTCAACCCTGCTTTTTCGGCGACCTCATCGATAAGACGGCGGACTTTGTTGTCACGAATTCCCAGAATATCCTCGCCGAACTGGTCGAGATTCAGCCAGTGCATTGCGCCGATAGCGTCGCTCCCGCTCACACCGGGCAAAATAATGTTGCTGCCGCCGGAAAAACCCTTGATGCAGTGCGGTACAATATTTCCCACACCGATTATAAGGTCGGCTTCCTTCAAACGCCTGTTGACGAGGAATTCCGCATTTTTGTGACTGACATCGAGCGGAAATAGTTCATCCCTGACATCATGAAGGTGCTGTTCCACTTCGAAGGTTTCGATAATGGAGGCTCCCAGTTTCACCACCAGTTCTTTATAGGTCATGAGACGGTGTGTTCCCGAGGCAATGAGTATCCGTATGCGATCGTCGGTCAGTCCGCCGCTGTGCAATTCATCCAAAATATGGGGTATAACCTGATATGCCGGGGTATAACGTGTTTGATCGTCGCAGAGGATAAGAACACGGTTCGTCTGTTCTGCCAGTTCGGAAAGCCGGGGGACTCCGATTGGATTTTGCAGTGCCTTTGTTACAATCTTTTCCGGAGATGCATCGGGCTTATCCTGTCCGGCCTCGAAAATACCGATCAGGTTTTTTTCGGGTATTTCCAGAGGTTCAAGATAATTATAAGGGAAAATATACTTCATGGAATCCTCTGTCTATTTATCATTCATTAACGCTTTTTCCCATTCACACTTGATTCATTGCCCGGACATCCTCTTCCACTTCACGGAAGTTTGCCATTGCCGGAACTACCGAACTGATATTTTTGTTGTTGAGTATCCATTTCAGCGCGGATGTGTAAGATGCTTCGGTTTCGCCCTCCGCTTTGTAGGGCCCGCCTGAACATGTTTTTATTGCCACAATTCCGATACCTGCGGTAGATGCTTTTTCAAGTTCGATTTCCAGTGCCGGCTGGTCCCATTCGCTGTAATTACCGCTCTGTGAGTGAGTATAATTACCGGCATGATTATATGCGGTCAGAGCCACATCGTAAAAACCGTTTTCTATTGCGGCTCTAATTATCTCGGCCTGATTATTATGGCATGAGAATCCGGTAAACAGTATTTTACCGGCTTTTTTTGCTTTTGTAAGTGCCTCAATTGCATCCGGGTTGTCAATCGCATCCTTATCGGCTGTCCAGCGCAATAACATTATATCAATATAATCTGTTCTGAGTGCTTTCAGGCTGTCGTCGATGGATTTCTCCATGGCTTTGGGGTCATGTTGAATATTCTGATGAATTTTTGACTGGATCACTACTGTTTCTCTGATGTCCTTTATTACTCTGCCGATGAGTTCTTCGTTCCTTCCCCCGGAATACATTCTGCCGGTGTCAAGTAAATTCACTCCGGTATCGACCACTTTTTTTATCAGACTTGGTTCGGTTGCCCGCGATGCACCGAATCCGACAGCGGAAACCTTAAGCCCGGTTCTACCGAGTGTACGGTATTGTATGTTCTTCATTTCCGGTTGAGCATATGTCAGATGTGATTTGGATGTTACTGTTATTCCTAAACCGACAAGTCCGGCAGTTGACCTCGTTATAAATGTCTTTCGGTTCATTACATGATTCCCTGTTTTGTAAAATAAATGTTGTCGAACTTCAGTCGCTCTTTGGCAGGCCGATCGTCATCGATTTGAGTTGGCTTTGAGCACGGTCTGTATCGGAAAGGCCGACAGAGGCTATAATATATTTGCCTTTTTGCACAAATATCATGGTTCCATACCAGCTTTCCTGCCCTATAAAAGCTTTTTCACCCAGCGTTATGTGTTTGATTTTTGACTCACCGTATTCATTGAGAAATTCACTATATAAATTCATACATTTTCCCGCTTCATCCCTGTTTGAGGTTTCAATCACATAAAATTGATACTCTTCATCGCCGCTTTTATAGTTTACACCGTAGGCATTACTCAAAAATTCCTGTCCCAGTACGTTCTTTGCCAGATATGCCTCGGTATGAGTGAGCCTGTTCTGTTCGGGAAACAACATAAACAATTGCGGCATTGCGCCACCGTCGGGAATACGTTCAGCGAGCTTTCGCGCAATAGTTTTGACAGGTTCAGTCGTGATTGGCAAATCCTCCTGCGAAAATACTTTCACATAGAACCGGTCTTTCCAGAAACAGAGCGCATTTTCGGTAATATACCCTTCGACTCCAATATCGAGGTATGTGTAATCGGGAAACCGTTCATTGGAATAAATTCCGAATGCACCAAGATTACTCGCCATATCGTATACGTCCACAACAATTTCGAGGCTGTCGGCTCCCCATATTCCTGCATAGGTTACAACATCCCCCACACCGTAATCAAGATATGGCAGAGCGCCGCCGTTGATGTAATTCCATAAACTTTCGGGACGGTAATAATTCGGCCCCCGTGTAATCTTAAACCGAGGCAGTGTATTATCATTAAGGACGAACTTATCGAGCGGATGTTCAGCCAGTGCTGCTTCAGAACAGAAACCGAAAATTATTAACCATATAATAAACAGCGATTTGTGCATGATATTATTGATATTTGTTGAGTGTACTACCATAAAACATCCTCATAGTATTATTCAGTTCTTACATAATATAAATGCAAACGGGTGGTTAAATTTTCGTTGATTTTTTCACATGTTTTTTCTCTCAACTCATTGCGCCGACATCCTCGGCCACTTCACGGAAGCTTGCCATACCTACAGCCATAACGCTGACATCTTTGTTACGCAGGTTCCATTTCAATGCATCCTGATATGATCCCCTCGTTTCATCGCCTTTTACCAATGGACCGCCAGAACATGTCTTCATGGCAATGATACTCATCCCCTGAGAGACAGCATATTTGAATTCATTCTCCAGGGCTTCCTGATCCCATTCACTGTATATTCCGTAGACAGTGTGCCGGAAATTGCCTGCATGGTTATAAGGAATCATGGCAACATCATAAAACTTTGCATCAACTCCCATTCTGAGTATTTTATGAGATTCACCGCTGTGGGAAGAAAAACCACATAATCGTATCTTACCCGCTTCTTTTGCTTTGGAAAAAGCTTCTCTGACCACAGGATTATTGACTGCCTTTTCGGATGTAGCACCGCGGATGATCATAATGTCGATATAATCGGTCTGGAGCGCTTTCAGGCTGTCATCGATGGATTTTCCCATGGCTTGAGCATCATCCTGAATCTTCTGATCGATTTTTGACTGGATAACAATATCCTTTCGAAAATCCTTTATAACCTTGCCGATCATTTCCTCATTTCGCCCCTGCGCATACATACGTCCTGTGTCAATGAAATTCACTCCCATGTCGAAAGCTCTTTTCAAAACACTCGGTTCATTCGTTCTGCTCCCGCCGAGGCCTATGGATGTAACTTTGATGCCGGTAGATCCAAGTGCCCGGTATTCGACATTAGCTGCGGCCCGGACATTTTTTATAAAAGCAGGACAGGCAAACGTGGCGACTCCCGCACCTAAAATACTTTGTCCCGTTCGTTTCAGAAATTCCTTACGATTACACACATTACCTGATTTTTTAGCCATAAATCTTCTCCCTTTTACAATTACCGTATTTTTTTATTATACGTACGGAATCGCAAAACGATCACAAAAAGTCTCTATTTACCCGAGGAATTCATTTATTACAACGGAAACCGAGTCAGTTTCCCGTTGTTCTTTATAATCCGTTCAAGACATTGGAGGTTATACATCATGTACCTGGGCTGATGGAAATTACCCTTCCGGTAAATCGATATTCCCGACCGTTGTTTATCCTCACCGAAACGGTCGACTGCCTGACGCCATACTCCAATACCTGTCGGCATCACCTTGTATGTAAATTTACGCGCCCGTTCGTACCATTCCATAGCCCAGACATCACCGGTATATTCCAGAGTAAGCATCGTGCCTATAAGAACCTCACAGTGCGCCCACATGGTTTTCACATCGAACACACCACCCGCGCAGGTTTTTTCCGAACCGAATACATTGTATCCGGTATCTCCAAGTCCCTCGAACACATAATCCCAGCCCATTTCAAGTATACGGCGGATTCTGTTTTTGCAGATATAGAACGTCGTGCCGTTTTTCACCCGTATCGCCTCATGCATCACCATCCAGAGCGTCTCGATCGAGTGTCCGGGAGAAAAATGATCCTGCATTTCGGGAATTCGTGTATAATCATGAAACAGCGTTTCATTGGTGATTCCGTAATCGGGATTCCAGAAATCGTTCAATATATGGTCGACATGCTCACCAACCAGTTTTTCCAGGCGGGGATCATTATGAACCGATAGCAACTGGGTGAGAGTCCAGACCATCATAAACGAATGTCCCTGAGAACGCATTGGTCTGTCCCCGTATTTAGCAAGGGTAACACCCTGGTAATCCGGACTGTCGTACCGTTTCTGAGAGGTCAGAATCGCTTCTTTCGCCAGCTTCAGGTCTTCCTGATTCCCAGCTGCCTTGTAAAGTTCGATGAGTCCTGCGGCGGCAAACATAGGTCCGTAAATATCCTTACCGCTGCCCTGATCACTCCGGTCTTTCGGAGTTCCGTCACCATTCACCATCTGATGCCACATGCCATCATCTTTATGCATATATTTCACCATGAAATCACGGGATTTCCGGGCTATTTCAAGATATTTTGCATCTTTGCCGAAATTATTGTAGGCATATGCATACACCCAGATTCCGCGTCCCTGATACCAAATATATTTCTCGTCGGTCTGGACAGAACCATCATCTCTCAATTCGGTTACGAATCCGCCGCGCTTTTTATCGTAACCGCCTTTCTCCCAGAACGGAAGATACTTGTTAAACATCCGGTCATAATACTCATCCCGTAATTCCTCATAAGTCATACCCGCTATCTTTTCAGGCAGTACTTTCATACCGAGTGATTGAAAATCCGTCATAGGGGCTTTGGGTTCGGCATATACCGGCGCAGTTCCGGAAAGACCGGCAGCAAGAGAAGCTCCTAAAAAATCCCGTCGTTTCATTAAAAAAACTCCTTAAAAGTTAATGTGGTTATTTCATACCTTTCTGATAACAATAACCGGTTCTTTTCAAAAAAGTCAAGTATTGTTTTGTCTGGCGATGCTCCATGCTTAAAAATCTGTTTGAAAAAGAAAAAACGACCAGAAGCGCAGACTTCCGGATGGTTAGGTTGAAGGCACATAGAAAAAATTCAAGGAAGATATTATTCTCAGGGGCAGACCCATGTATCTGCCCTAATTTGGTCGGACACGCTGTTTGCAAGGGCAATCCTCCGTGGTTACCCTTTATTTTTGTTTGTCTGAACCATGATTTTCATGATTTGCCCGATTACTTGATTATAAAAAAAGGATTTGGGGGATCGTCAGTCGTTTTATAGTGGACTTAAACATAATTTATCATTATATATTTGCTTGCTATCCATTTGACAATCCAAACAAACTATTATATCTCTAATTTAGCAGGAGCAACAATCATGAAAAAGGGGTTTGTCTTTATTCCGTATGTTTTATTGTTAGTTCTGTTTACTGCCTGCGGCCGGTTTCAATCCAATGTACTTGAAACCGAAACATTCACATACATCATTGCTAAGGATGGCAAAAATCTGCAGTTCATCGATAAGAGTTCCGGGATCGATTATTGTCGACTTGATAAGGATTCATATTGTGCTCAGGTCTTTTTAAACGACACAGAATATAACGCCACAAAAGCCTCCTTTGATGGCAATCTATTGAATTTGGAGTT
>JAFGMP010000083.1 GCA_016927495.1 Candidatus Latescibacterota bacterium
CTGACACGTTACAATTACTATGAAAATCCAAGTTTTATCGACGAGCAAGATCAAACACCAGAACCCCTTCTCCTCATCAAAACCTTTCCCAATCCGTTCAATCCATCGACAACCATCGAATTTACACTGCCTAAATCAGGTTTTACTACCATCACCATCTACAGTTTGACAGGTCAGAAAATCCGCGAGCTAACCGCTGATTATATGAATGCCGGAACACATACGCTGTCATGGGATGGCAAAGACGTAAATGGAAACACCGTATCATCGGGAATCTATATCACACGCTTGCAGGCAGGAAAATATACGGCGACGGGCAGGATGGTTTTGGTGAGATGATGTAGGGGCAGACCCGTGTGTCTGCCCTGTTTGGCAGAAGGCACAAAGGCACAGCGGCAGAAAGGGAAAAAACAGGTACAAGGTACAAGAAATTCGTAGGGGCGAACGGTGTTCGCCCTTTCATGTTTTTGGGGATGCTTTTCCCTGAGCTTGTCGAAGAGAAAACCAGATACTTCTACCCTGAAATATTTTGGTACAATGTCTGTATGTGCAATCACCTGTGGTTGCCCTGAAATATGCCTTGTATTTTTTTTGTCTGTTTTTCTGAAAAAAGGTGTATCACCGGAATTCTTTTGGCTTTGCAAGAGCTTATAATTTATATATTTTTAAAAACATAGATACTTGATGAAATCAATATTATAACAACAGAAAACGATAAACGATGAATACAGTGTTTACTCCGCTCAGTACAGGAATTAACGGTCTCGATAAAATCCTGCAAAATATTATGCCGGGTGATAATGTAGTATGGCAGATTGACTCTGTTGAAGAGTATCAACCTTTTGTGAAACCGTTTGCGAAAAACGCACTCAATAATAACGGGAAACTGATATATTTCAGATTCGCATCACATCATGAGTTATTAGCTGAAAACTCAGGTGCAGAGATTCATCATCTTGACCCGTATGCCGGATTTGAATCGGCGGCCGCAGAAATTCACAAGGTTTTATCAAAAGCAGGCAGAGGATCTTACTTTGTCTTTGATTGCTTGTCCGATCTTGCGGAAATCTGGTGCAGCGATCTTATGCTCGGTAACTTTTTTATATTGACCTGTCCTTATGTCTACGATATGGATTCCGTGGCATATTTTGCATTTATACGGAACCGGCATTCGCTTCATGTTGCTGCAAGCATACGTGATACCA
Source organism: Candidatus Latescibacterota bacterium (assembly GCA_016927495.1). Lineage (GTDB taxonomy): Bacteria > Latescibacterota > Latescibacteria > Latescibacterales > Latescibacteraceae > JAFGMP01. Next base: position 1,206 of record JAFGMP010000083.1, read on the forward strand.
CACAAATCTTTCTGGATGTATACAGATTCAAGGAAAATTTTTATATTCATCCGATGAAAGTCTGGCAGCGACACTCACCCACAATGTATACTCCGCATATCTGGGACAGCGACGGGTTTAGACCGGTTACCGCAAGCGCAGCGGTATCCGAGGTTGTATCTGCGGTCATGGATTCCAGGATGGATTCAACCTCACGTGTTATAGATGTATGGGACAGGACGTTTATGGATGCCGAAAAGCTTCTTGAAAAAGGTGAGGGCGGAAAGGATTTCGATAAAAAGGTTGTGGATTATTTTCAGAATTTGATCAGAATGATTTTTTCCCGTGATGAAAATATCCTTGAACTTGCCGCACGTTATCTTGATCTGTCTGATATTCTCGATATCAGAAAACGCCTCGTTGGCTCGGGTTTTATCGGAGGTAAATCCGTTGGAATGATTACTGCCCGGGCGATTCTCGTAAAAAGTGATGAACGCTGGAAGGACATTCTCGAAGTTCATGACTCATTTTATATCGGTTCCGATGTTTTTTATACCTATATCGTCAGAAACGGGTTATGGAGAGTGCGCCAGAAACAAAGAGATAAAAATACATTCCTCGATGGCATAAGTGAAGCTCAACAGCGAATGTTGACGGGTGAATTCCCGGAGTATATCGTGAATCAGTTTGTTGAGATGCTCGATTATTTCGGACAGTCGCCAATAATTGTTCGATCAAGCAGTCTGCTCGAGGATAATTTCGGTAATGCTTTCTCCGGTAAGTATAAAAGCGTTTTTTGTGTAAATCAGGGAACACGTAGAGACCGTCTGAAAGCATTTTTATCGGCGGTACGGGAAGTATATGCAAGCACGATGGGTCATGAAGCGTTAATGTACCGGTTCAAACGGGGGCTTCTCGATTCCGATGAACAGATGGCACTTTTGGTGCAGCGTGTTTCAGGTTCGGTTTTTGGAAATTTATTTTTTCCTCAAATTGCCGGAGTCGGATTTTCATTTAATCCTTACTCATGGAGCGAAAAAATCGACCCTGAAGCCGGTATGATACGTCTGGTATGCGGCCTCGGCACCAGAGCGGTAGACCGCCATGATGATGATTACACACGGGTGGTGGCGTTGAATGTTCCGGGATTGCGGCCTGAAAAATCTTTTGATGAGTTGAAAGAATACACACAGCATAAAGCGGATGTTCTGGATTTGCATGAAAATCTATTTGTAACGAAAACATTTGATGAGATCATCAGCGGGGATAACAATTTTCCCGTTGAAATAGTGGCAACGAAAGAACAGGTTATTTCTACTGGCGTTAATACCGAAGACAATAGATCGAATCTCTGGGTTTTAACTTTCGATAAGCTACTCACCGCTACATCGTTTGTTGATACTATTAAAGACTTGATGCATACACTGCACAAATCATATAATTATCCTGTCGATGTAGAGTTTACGGCAAATTTTCTGCCGGACGGACGTTATCAGATCAATCTTGTACAATGCCGTCCCTTCCAGATTGCCGGAAAAGGAAAAATCATCAAAGAACCGGATGATCCCGATGTAATTCAAAAAGATGATCTTATTCTTGAAACGCATGGCGCAATAATCGGACCGAGTATGGTAACCCAGATCGACCGTATTATTTATGTAACACCTGCGGTGTATGGTGAATTACCGGAACGTGACAGACATTCGATTGCAAGGCTTATCGGGCGCTTAACACATCACAAACGTGATATAAATAAAACGACTATGCTGATCGGACCGGGAAGATGGGGCACTTCCATGTCTTCTCTCGGCGTTCCGGTGAAATTCACCGAAATCAATACGGTTACCGTGATATGCGAACTGGTGGAAATGAACGAAAATCTGATACCCGATGTATCACTCGGAACTCATTTTTTTAACGATATAGTTGAATTCAGAATGCTTTACATTGCATTATTTCCAAATGTTAAGAAAAATTACGTAAACAAGACATTTCTGGAAAACGCACCTAATATACTCGATACGTTATTACCCGGTGAAGAACGCTTCAGCACTGCTGTTCGTGTGATCGATATAACTGAAATCGAACATAACCGGAGTCTGTATATTTATGCCAATGCACTCCGTCAAAGAGCGCTCTGTTATTTAACAGAAGATTCCAATGGGGTTAAAAGTAATGAATGATTTGAGAGATCAGGATGGTTCAAAATCATACGGAAATAATGAACAAAATATGGTGTATAAACCATCTTTTGAACAGGGAAACTGCGGCGTAGGTTTTATAGCCCGTATCGACGGAAGACCGTGCCATTCGATTATCGAAGACGCTGTACGGATACTTGTCAATCTCGAACATCGCGGACCTGTAGGATATGACGCTTCCGATGGTGATGGCGCCGGCCTTATGATACGAATTCCCGATGAATATCTCCATCGTGTCTGTTACGATGATGGCGTCATGCTGCCGGAGGCAGGAAACTATGCCGTCGCAATGGTGTTTCTGCCCGGTGATGATCAAAAATCGGCAGTATGCTCCCGGATATGCGAAGAAATGTGTGAGGCCGAGGGCGCCGGTATAATCAGGTGGAGGGATGTACCGGTACATTCGGATTGTATCAGTGCGAGGGCTCGTAAGACCCAACCGATCATTCGGCAGTTATTTATTTCAAGAAATAATATTCCGGGCAACGCTTTTGAACTCAAACTTTATGTGATACGACGACGTATTGAAAATGAGGCATTAAAGCAACATTGTGATATGAACAAATTTTTTATTGCCAGTTTTTCAAGCAAAACCATCGTATATAAAGGGATGATGAGTGGTAGACTGCTTCCCGAATTTTACCTTGACCTGCGAAAAAATGATTTTACCAGCGCGTTTGCGATTGTTCACCAACGATACAGCACCAATAACATACCTACCTGGCACCTTGCACAACCGATGCGGTTTGTTGCACATAACGGCGCCCTGAATACCATAGGTGGAAATGTAAATCATATGCGAATTCGTGAACCGTATCTACAATCAAAATTATTCGGTAATGACATAGAAAAGATTAAACCTGTAATTGTGGAAGGTGGAAGCGATACTTCGGCATTCGATAATGTTCTGGAGTTACTTGTCCATGCAGGCAGGTCGCTGCCCCATGTGATGATGATGATGATACCTGAGGCATGGGGAATGAAATATTTCATGGGTGACGACCGCCGGGCTTTTTATGAATATCATGCCGCAATTATGGAGCCCTGGGACGGCCCTGCCGTAATGGTGTTCGGCAATGGCAGATATGTCGGAGCAACCCTCGACCGTAACGGCCTTCGTTCGGCACGTTATACAATTACGAATGATGGTGTCGTTGTGCTTGCATCAGAGGCCGGTGTTCTTGATTTCCCCGGAGATCAGGTGCGGTCGCAGGGGCGACTGCAGTCGGGCAAAATGTTTCTTGTCGATCTCGAACAGAATCGTGTTGTCCCGGATAACATTATTAAAGCGACAATCTGCCGTCAAAAACCCTATCGCCACTGGGTTCAGGATAATAGAATCGAACTCAGAGGTTTTCTTGCACCGGCAAAAATGTCATCGGAAAATCCCGAGGTTTTACTTCAGAAGCATCATGCTTTCGGATATACGGCAGAAGAGTTGAAAAAAATCGGCATTTCTCTATTATGGGGGCAGGAACCTGTCGGTTCTATGGGAGACGATACTCCGCTTGCTGTTCTTTCGGATCGGCCAAAACTACTTTTTTCCTATTTTAAACAATTATTTGCTCAGGTCATTAGTCCGCCCATTGATCCATTCAGGGAAGAGCTGGTGATGTCACTGATGAATTTTGCCGGTCGAAAACCAAACATTCTTCAGGAATTGCCCGAATCATGCCGACGACTCAAACTTCCGCATCCCATTTTAACTCCTGATGACATGGAACGCCTCAGGACAGCAAGTCATCCCGATATTGCCGTACGTGAGATCGATATACTTTATCCCGCTGAAGGTGGTGGGGATGTCCTCAGGGAATCACTCGACAATATTTTTGCTCAGGCAGGACGGAGGATAGAAGAAGGAGCGACTTTTTTAATACTCACAGACCGCCATATGAACGAAAAATTAGCGCCTGTTCCCATTCTTCTCGTAACATCCGGACTTCATCATTATCTCGTACGGCATAAACTCAGATCTTTGGCAGGTATTGTCGTTGAATCGGGTGAAGTGCGTGAAACCATGCATTTTGCAATATTACTCGGGTATGGTGCTAATGCTATATGTCCTCATGTTGCTTTGTCTACAGTCCGTGAACTTGCAGAAAAAAACACATATGAAAAACAGGTGACACCCGATGAAGCAATGGACTTTTTTATTACTGCTATTAAAAAGGGATTACTGAAAACCTTAAGCCGTGTTGGGATTTCCACGGTCAGGAGCTATTCGGGTTCGCAGATGTTCGAAGCGGTTGGTCTCAGTGAAGAATTGGTCGACACATACTTTCACGGCACGGTCACACGCATCGGCGGCATAGGCCTTGAAGAGATCGCAGCCGAAACCCGGGCACGTCACGAAAAAGCGTACCCAAGTACCGGCTCTGTTCCGGTTTTCCTCGATGTCGGTGGTGATTTTCAGGTACGGTCGAACGGTGAAAAACATATTTGGATGCCGGATGCAATATTTAAGCTTCAACAGGCGACACGCAGAAATGATTATGACCTGTACAAAGAATACTCGGAAATAATCAATAACCGGGGAGATGGTTTCTTTACGATCCGTAGTCTTTTTAACTTCAGGGAAAGAACTCCGGTCCCGCTCGATGAGGTCGAGCCGATTGAATCCATCCTTAAAAGATTTTCATCATCGGGTATGTCTTTCGGTGCTTTAAGCAGACAGGCCCATGAGACCATTGCAATAGCAATGAACCGTCTGGGCAGCAGAAGTAATACCGGTGAGGGTGGGGAAGATCCTGATCGTTATAAGCCCGATCCTGACGGCAGCAACAGAGGTTCTTCCACAAAGCAGATAGCATCCGGCCGTTTTGGAGTAACCACAGAATATCTTGTTAATGCAGATGAACTTCAGATTAAAATTGCTCAGGGTGCAAAGCCCGGAGAAGGAGGGCAATTGCCGGGCAGTAAAGTCGATGAAAAAATCTCTAAAGTTCGTCACACAACACCGGGTATAACTCTTATATCACCGCCGCCACATCATGATATTTATTCAATCGAGGATCTTGCCCAATTGATATATGATCTTCGCTCTGTCAACCCGAAAGCACGGATTTCAGTCAAGCTCGTTTCTGAGGCAGGAGTCGGTATGGCAGCAGCAGGGGTTGCAAAATCAAATGCCGATATTGTGCTTATTTGCGGCCATGACGGCGGTACGGGATCATCACCGTTATCGGCGATAAAACATGCTGGTGTCTCCTGGGAACTTGGCCTTGTCGAAACTCATCAGACATTGATTAAAAACAACCTTCGAAACCGTATTCGAATTCAGATTGACGGTCAACTCAAGTCCGGAAGAGACCTTGCCGTAGCATGCCTTCTGGGCGCTGATGAATTCGCATTCGGTACAGTAGTGCTGGTGGCTCTTGGCTGCATAATGCTCAGGAAATGTCATCTCAATACCTGTTCTGTCGGCATCGCCACTCAGGATCCCCTTCTTAGCGCATATTTCACAGGTAAACCTGAGTATATCGAACGTCTGATGCGTTTTCTGGCGGAAGATTTACGGGAACATATGGCCAGACTTGGATTCAGAACACTCGATGAAATGAGGGGCCACGCCGAAATACTTGATGTAATGCGGATTTCGGATCACTGGAAAATGCATAATCTCGATTTCAGCAGAATATTGACACCTGTTAACGGAACGGAAAACGTTGTATCGTTTCAGGAAAAGCAGAAAATTGTTCAGCAGTCACCTTTTGAAAAAACCCTCATCGAAATGGCTCGGCCTGCACTTGAAAAACAGGAACCGGTTCACATTGCATTGCCCGTCCGCAACACCAACCGGTCAGTGGGGAGCGCTTTAAGCGGAGAGATAACAAGACTTTACGGTTCCACCGGGCTGCCTCCCGACACGATTCATATTTACCTGAAAGGGTCGCCTGGCCAGAGTCTCGGAGCGTTTTGTGTCCCCGGTGTTACAATCCGTGTCGAGGGGTGCGTCAACGATTATCTGGGAAAAGGTATGTCCGGAGGTAAAATTATACTGACGCCTCCCGCAAATGCACGGTTCACTCCCAGTGAAAATGTAATAGCCGGTAATACAGCGCTCTATGGGGCAACCGATGGTGAGATTTACGTATACGGCATTGCTGGAGAACGCTTCGCAGTGCGAAACAGCGGTGCTATTGCAGTTGTCGAGGGTATTGGCGATCATGGGTGTGAATACATGACCGGGGGTGTGGTGGTTGTTCTCGGATCCACCGGTAACAACTTTGCCGCCGGTATGGGTGGCGGTATAGCTTACGTTTATAATAAATCCGAAATGTTCGAATCACGGTGTAATCTCGATATGGTTGATCTGGAAAGTGTGTGGCAGGATGACGATGTCAAACAACTCCGCAGTATGATCGAGACCTATTTTAAATTGACCGATAGCACGACCGCAGGCAGGATACTTGAAAACTGGGAATCAGCCTTACCTCTGTTTGTAAAAGTAATGCCGATCGATTACCGAATGTCACTGGAACGTATGAGGCTTTCGGAAGGAACAGAGAAAGAGACGCTATCGGCCACAGAAGAGGTTTACAATGGCTAATCCCAATAACTTCATAGAAATAAACAGAGAAAATCCTCCACGAAGACCGGATGAGGAATGCCTTAATGATTACCGCGAAGAAGAAACGCTTCTTCCGCAAAATCTTGTAGGAATTCAGGCGTCGCGGTGCATGGATTGCGGTATTCCTTTCTGTCAGGTATCGGGTTGCCCGTTAAAAAACCGTATTCCCGACTGGTGTTTACTGGTTACAGCCGGTAAATGGCAAACCGCACTCGATATGCTTCACACCACAAATAACTTTCCCGAAATCACGGGGCGGGTATGCCCGGCATTTTGTGAATCCGCATGCTCGCTTTCGGTAAATATGGACCCGGTTATCATCAAACACATTGAATTGCAGATAGCCGAATACGGATGGGAAAACGGCAAAATTACACCAGAAAAGCCAAAGAATAAAACCGGCAGGAAAGTCGCTGTGATCGGTTCGGGGCCGGCAGGGCTTGTCGCCGCTCAGCAACTGATCAGGGATGGGAATGATGTAACCGTCTTTGAAAAAGGAGAACGTTTTGGAGGTATTCTGAGATATGGTATCCCGGACTATATTTTGGAAAAATGGATAATTGACAGACGGATCGACCAGATGGCTGAAGAGGGTGTACGGTTTGAGGCAGGGGTCGATGTCGGCACAGATTTATCAGCAAATTATTTGAGTCGTTTTTATGATGCGGTAATAATCGCTGTGGGTACACAAACTCCCCGTGATATATATGCCGAAGGCAGGGGACTTAATGGTATTGAATTTGCCTTAGGCTTTCTCAGTCAGCAAAACAGGAGAGTTGCCGGCGATTCAATTCCGAGAGACAGTGAAATTACAGCCGACGGAAAAGATGTTGTAATTTTAGGCGCGGGATATACCGGGCAATATTGTATAGGGACATGCCTTCGCCAGGGAGCGCGGTCTGTTCATGTAGTCGGACTGCCGGAAAAACCCCTGCAGATATCGTCAGATTTAATTTCATGGTCTGAATCGGTGAGCCGGATAATAACTTCTCAGTATAAGGATAACCGTGTTACGGAGCACAGAGGTTATATCGTTAAAAAATATTATGGCGAGAACAATCATGTACATCAAGTCAGCTTAGAAAAAGTTGAAAATGAAAAGAGTAATGCCCAGATACCTCAAGCTATACAAGGAAATTCGGGTAGAAACATAAAAATCGACGCCGATCTTGTTTTGATTGCAGCAGGATATACACATACAGATTGTGGGTCGCTTGTTAAGAATTTATATCTGGAAGAATTGAAAAATGGCAATCTTGTGACAGACAAACATTGCATGACATCCATTGAGGGAGTCTTCGCATCCGGCAATTGTGTGATGGGGCCTTCATCCGTTGTCCATGCTATGCATCACGGCCGTTATGTCGCACAATCAGTCAGCAACTATTTGCATAAAAAAGAAGGAAAAACATAAATGGACACGAGCGATTATTTGTCTCTCGGTGATGTTTTGGAAGTAAAAATAACACCGCGCGGCGCAGAACTGTCATTTAAAAATGAAAAGGCAGTAATCGGTTTTGTATGGGATGATGTGGTATGCCTGAAAATCAGTCGCGGTGGAGTGTTTGATACCGAGCCAACTTATGCGGTAATAAAAGATATCTTTGACGATGTTCCGTTTATGTATACTGAAACTTCCGGGAAGATTATACTGGAGTCAGAATTAATAAGGTTTGACGTGAATCTTAGCCCTTTTTATTTCGATATATACAGAACTGACGGAAGCTGTTTTCTTGAATCACACAGGGAAAAATCATATTCATATTTTAATGACAACTGGTCGGTCACAAGGGGAAAAAAGCCGGATGATTATTTTGTGGGATTCGGTCAGAAAACAGGTGGAATGAATAAAAACGGCCGTTATATGCAGATGTGGAATACCGATACGATAGGTGAATCGGGTGAAGAAAAAGCATTTGAAACGACGTATGATCCCTATTATATATCGATACCGTTTTTTTATCACATCCCCACAGGAAAAAACGGAGCATCATCAGCATCGTTCATTGATAACGGATATAAACTGCACTTTGATTTGACCGACTCCGATTCATATACAATAACAGGTAACGGCGGCCAGCTTACCGAATATTTTTTCAGCGGCCCCTCTCTAAAAACCATACTCGCACGATACACGGAATTAACCGGGCGTATGCACCTGCCCCCACTCTGGGCATTGGGACATCACCAGTGCAGGTGGTATGATTACACATCAGATGATATTTTAGCTCTTGCCGAAAAATACAGATCAAGGAATTTACCCTGTGATTCTTTATGGCTCGATATTGATTACATGGATGGTTTTCGAATTTTTTCATGGGATAAGAAGAAATTTCCCGATCCTTCAGCATTGTCGGAACATATAGAAAAAGAGGGATATAAACTTGTTACCATTATAGATCCCGGTGTTAAATTTGATCCGGAGTATCCGGTGTTTGCTGAAGGAGTAGAGCGGAATCTGTTTTGTAAAACACGTTGCGGCGCGCTTTTTATGGGGAAAGTGTGGCCGGGACAAACAGTGTTTCCTGATTTTGTGAAGCAGGAAACCCGTGACTGGTGGGCACATCTGATTGGAGAGCTTTTGCAAAAGGGGCTGGACGGCATATGGATCGATATGAATGAACCGGCTTTCAAAGGAGCGGAACAGCAGAATATGCGTTTCGACCGTGATGACGCTGACCATGATCATGACAGGTACCATAACCAATACGGACTTCTCATGGCTATGGGTACACGGGAAGGATTGAAGAAAGCACGACCGGACAGAAGACCGTTTATACTTTCGCGGGCGGGATTTGCAGGAATACAGCGATATGCAGCGAACTGGATGGGCGATAATGCCTCACGCTGGGAACATCTTGAAATGAGTTTGCCTATGTGCTGCGGCGTCGGTATCAGCGGGCAGCCTTTTGTCGGAAGCGATATCGGTGGTTTCGGAGAAAACTCATCGGAAGAATTACTTGTGCGATGGTATCAGTACGGAGTATTTCAGCCATTCTGCAGGAACCACAATATAAAAGAAAGCATCGATCAGTATCCATGGTCTTTTGGAAAAAAAACGGAGCGGATCATTCGCAAGTCACTCGAATTACGGTATCGGCTTTTGCCATATTTTTATACCTGTTTTGAACGTTCGACGCAGACAGGCGAACCGATACAACAACCGCTGTTATATCATTTTCAGAATGACATGAAAGTTTTTGATATCGATGATCAATTTATGTTTGGCGAGCATTTACTCATAGCTCCGGTACTAAAAAGCGGTCAAAAAAGACGTGATGTATACTTACCGGCAGGGGGATGGTATCTTTACGATAAACCGGTATTGATTGATGGGGGCAGAACAATTCGGGTCGATACACCTCCCGATATTTGTCCTGTGTTTGTGAAAGCGGGGGCTGTTATTCCGACTGCCGATGTTGTTCAGAACACTGCATCGTATGCTCCAGAAACGATTATACTTAATATATATATGCCTCATGATACCGTGCAGCATATCGCTTATTTATATGAAGATGACGGATATAGCTACAGATACTTAGAAGACGAATATTACAGGACTGAATTCAGAGTTGTAAAAGTTGGCGGAAAGATTAATATCAACGCCAGCGTTGCGGGGAAAGGGTATAGTGAATTCAGAAGAAATACTTTCATTTTCAGATTGATCGGCGATTCTATTACCGAGCGGCAAATCATAAATTCGGGTGAGGATTTCATCGTTTCATTTGATGTCTGATTTCCCGTACTCGGCCAAAATTGATCGTATAGAACTGGCGGGGAACGTACCGATATGCAACAAAAAGACCGGATACTAATTGAAACTAAAAACCTACGAAAAATTTATAACACCGGTGAAATTGAGACAGTAGCCCTGAATAACGTAAATTTGACGGTAAACACGGGAGAATTTATAGCGATAATGGGGCCATCGGGCTGTGGGAAATCCACATTGCTCAATTTGTTGGGATTGATTGATAATCTTACATCCGGTGAGTATTATTTCCTTGGATATGAGGTATCACAGTGCAGTGAACGAAAGCGATCCGCCTTACGTAAAAAGAACATCAGTTTTATTTTTCAGAATTTTAATCTGATTGATGAACTCACCGTGTTTGAAAATGTCGAACTTCCATTGACCTATCTGAAAACTCCTGTTTCGGAAAGAAAAGAGAAAGTTAGAACAGCTCTTGAGCAGATGAATGTATATTTTAAAAAAGATCATTTCCCTCACCAGCTTTCAGGTGGTCAACAACAATTGATCGCTATTGCAAGATCATTAATTACCAATCCTGTCCTCATTCTTGCCGACGAACCGACCGGTAATCTGGATTCAGCCAACGGTAAAGATGTGATGCAAATCCTTTCGGCGCTTAATGAAAACGGAACATCGATTGTGATGGTAACACATTCTTCAGAATGTGCGGATTACAGCCGTCGTATTGTTCATCTGTTTGACGGGCATATCGTATCGGAAAAAATAAGTCAATAATTTACCCGGTTTGCAGACATAAAATGAAACTCAATATATTAAAACTAACACTAAGACTTATACAGCGTAATAAGGTTTATTCTTTCATAAACATAACAGGTCTCTCAGTAGGAATGGCATGCTGTATTCTGATCTTTCTGTATGTTCAGGAAGAACTCAGTTTTGACAGATTTCATGATCAAGCGGATTTTATTTACCGCACTGCAATCGAGTTTTTTCCCGGTGACGAGCCGGTAAAATATGCAGTAATCCCCGGACCGGTAGCGCCTGCACTTAAACGTGAATTTCCGGAAATCATCGATTCGGTAAGATTTTGGCATGAAAATGTTACGATTCGTTACGATGAAAAGAGTTTTAATGAAGAGCACTTTTATTTTTCCGACCCGTCTGTTTTCGGTGTTTTCACATTCCCTTTAATAACAGGCAATCCCGATACTGCGTTAAGCATGCCATTTCAAATTGTAATAACTGAAAGTGCCGCTCTCAAATATTTCGGGGAAATTGATCCGATTGGCAAGACACTTACGGTGGATATCGATTCGCCATATGAGTTTATAGTAACGGGAATAATGAAGGATATACCGTCAAATTCACATTTAAAATGCGATTTTCTGGTATCGATGTATAGTCTTGGGGAAATTCAAAGGTTTCGTCTTATGGATTGGCGAAATGCCGGATTTTATACATACCTGCTAATTCGTGACTACAATTCTGTTCAATCAATCGAAAACAAGTTCCCGGCTTTTCTCGAACGTCATGTCGAAAAAACCGAAAGCTCACGTATGAAGTTGTTTTTACAGCCTTTAAAAAAAATTCATCTTTATTCACATCTTGAAGGTGAACTTGAGGCAAACAGCGACATTGGCCGGATTTATTTATTTGTTTCGATTGCATTGCTTATTTTAATCAGCGCCTGTATAAATTTTATGAATCTGTCTATAGCTCAATCAGCTTCCCGTGCCCGTGGAATTGGTTTGAGGAAGGTTTTCGGCGCGTCCCAATTGCATCTTTTCGTTCAGTTTCTTGCAGAATCGGCCGTATACGCTTTTTTTTCACTCTGTTTAGCATTATGCATAGTGGAAATCGGCCTTCCCGGATTTAATGTTTTCACCGGCAAAAACCTGCAGATTAATTACAGCCATAATTATCCTCTCATAATCAGTTTTATGGGTTTGCTGGTGTTTGCCGATCTGGCAGCCGGATTTTATCCGGCATTAACGTTATCAAAATTTAAATCATCGGAAACTTATAAAAGTATGCCTAATAGTTTCATTACCAATGCATTCCTGCGAAAAATCTTCGTAATAACTCAATTTTCCGTTTCAATAATTCTAATTATCGTGACCGCGTTGATTCATAATCAGATAAATTACCTTGAAAATATGCAGTTGGGATTCAAAAAAGAACATATTGTCGTACTTCCAATGCGTGAAAAACGAATTCAGCTAAATTATGAACTGCTTAAACAGGAACTCACAGGAAATGAGTTTATAATAAATGCATCGGCCTCGTCTCATGTTCCGTTTGGTCCGCTGCTGCCTCATCGTGTCGAGTTTCAGCCGGAGGGAATGGAAAAAGATAAGTTCCTGTCAATGTTTGTGCTGTTTGTTGATCAGGATTTTCTGGATACATACGGCATTGAACTTCTCGAAGGCCGCAATTTCAACCGTATTCCGCAGGGTAATTCATATATTCTTAATGAAACTGCTGTTAAAGCATGTGAGTGGGACGAACCGATCGAAAAAAAAATATCCCACTGGATTCCTCAGACCGGAACGGTTATCGGAGTCATGAAAGATTTTCATTTTATGTCGCTTCATCACGAAATCGAGCCGCTTGTTTTATTTTTTTCTCCCAGGTGGTTCCAATATTTTTCTATTAGAATTCAATCGGCAAATATGCAGGGAACGCTTACTTTTATCGAGGATAAATGGCATGGACTCTTTCCATTAAGTCCATTCGAGTATTCATTTATTGATAAACAGGTAGGAGACAGGTATTTTGCCGACAGTTATTTGGTAAAAATATTCGGATATTTTTCATTACTTGCGTTATTCATAGCGTGTATAGGACTCTTTGGCCTTACATCGCTCATGATAGAACGGCGTACCAGAGAAATTGGGATACGGAAATCACTCGGAGCTTCGGCTGCCGGAATCATTATTCTCATTTCGAAGGAATTCATCGGTCCGCTGATTGCCGCGAATATAATTGCATGGCCGATAACTTATGTAGTTATAAGAATTTGGCAGAAAAATTTTGCCTATAATGCAGAAATACGGTATGATTTATTTGTGGCGGGCAGTTTGTCGGCTATCCTGATTTCTTTCATTACTATCAGTTACAGAACAATAAAGGCGGCATATGCTCAACCGATAGATTCATTACGGTATGAATGAGATTATTTTTTCAGTAATATTTTTTTTATTCCGCTTTCAGCGTTTGATAATGAATTTTCGGTATCACATCGAATACGGATTTTTTTTATTACCAGTCGTTTGATTCCAATGAGTTCATCAAAATCTTTCTGTATATTTCTTTCTTCTTCTATCCAGATATTCTGCATTCCATGACCTGATTCCACAGGGATAACAATAATTCGTTTGTTGGATGGACTTATATACGACCTGCCCACCGGTACTCCAGCTGCCCATACATAACAGATAACAACTTCCGGTAGAGATCTCCTGAAAAAAGTGGTGATAAATCCTTTACGTATGATATTCAAAGGATTGTATCTGTTTCCTTTATAATCAAATACGAGTTCAATGCGAACTGCAAAGTCATCCTGCGAAGTATTTTCTTCCCATTCCACATCGGGAAGTTTGGATATCATCCATGTCCATTCCATTATGGGAAATTTTGCGACATTGATGCTGTCGACTTTTTTTTCAAGCAGTGAACCGGTACC
>JAFGMP010000518.1 GCA_016927495.1 Candidatus Latescibacterota bacterium
AAGGAGAGAATTTCCTCTCCTTTTTTATTTTTTGGAACTAATAAGTAATTATGTTATAAATGATTTCATAGATTAGTCAATCTTTTTCAATCCCGCACCAGTCCATTGCTGTGAACGCATACAGCTTTGCGGTTTTTAGAATCTCGGAAATAAGCACCTGTTCAATCCTCGAGTGGGCATGTTTGAGTTTGCCGGGGCCAACACATATAACCGGCATATCTGCGACACGCGGAAATAATCGTGCATCACAAGAAACAGGCCAGCCGGTAATGTGATCGGAAATACCTGCAAAAGGAGCGGAGGTACGTATGGTTTCAACAAACGGATGGTCAGGAGGAATTTCGTACGCTGCGTTGTGAAGTTTATTGTACTCTATGCTAAAATTGTTTTTAAGCCAATCATCGCCTTTATCGAGTATCCACTGCCTCATTTCAATTTTTACATCATCGATATCTTTATTCGGTAAAAAACCCATGCCACCCTCGACCATACATGTATCGGGTACCATACTCGGCCACTCACCGGATTTGATCATCCCAATACAAAGCTGGATAGGACGGTGTTCAAGATCATTAAAATAGGGATGGTCCATAAAGTTTTCTATCATGTATTTTTCATATTCTTTCAAAATATTTATTGCGTGCTGGGCAGTTTCAATGGCAGATACTCCATTATCAATTTCCCCCATATGAGTGGAGACACCTTTCGTTGTCAACTGAAACCAAAGAGCCCCTCTGTTTGCAGGACAAATAACGTTATCGGTACATTCTCCCACAATTGCCGCATCCGCTGTATATCCGCCGTGAAGCAGCGATAATGTTCCGTTTCCACCAGTCTCTTCGTCAATAACGTTGTGAAGGCTAAGTCTGCCGGAGGTAATTATACCACAATCTTTGAGAGCACGGAGCGCCAGATATCCGCTTACGACTCCGCCTTTATCATCACATGCACCTCTGCCGGTAATAACATCACCGTCACGTTTTGGTGCAAAACCATCTTTCCATTCTTCAGCAGGTACTACATCGAGATGGGCATTTAAAATCAAGCTTTTCCCGTCTCCGTTGCCACCATAATCCGTGACCAGATTTCCTCTGTTTTCCCATGTCGGTTCATTTGTGTAATATGTATATTCAGGATGATTTTTAATCGATGTATCCATGGGGATTATGTTAGGACAAAAGCCGGATGAAACAAGTTTTCCCTTCAGATAATTTACCGCACCCATTTCCTCGCCGCAGACTGACGGGAATCGGATGAGATCGACCAGTATTTCCGCCGCATGTTCTTTCATCCCTTCTATTGACAGGGCTACCTTTTTCCTGAGATCGGCTGTATTCATATCTAAAAAAACCTTTCTTTTATTAAGTATCTGTTTTCAACAGCATATCAATATAAAGATTTTTAACTCCTTGAGCAATTATCAAGTTGTAAATCATTCATTTTATTAGATTTTTAATTGAAAATCATATGATTAATTTATAAATTGTCAAACTAAAAAATCCATACAGGTCACGTAATGCTTTTATAAAACACGCTGGAAGTGTATATTCTTTTTGGAGAAAAACCATATCCTTTTAAGGCAAAAGAATATCCCGTATTTTTTATGAGAAATATAACTACAACCAAATCCTAAACGAGAATGCGGTTTGGAGGACAGGTAAACGCACTCTCGCATACGTTATATTAATTTATGTGACCTTGCTCTCTGAGGTAATACAGAATATTAAATCTGAGAACCGAGATGAACTTCACTGTATTTTCAGGCCCTGATCCGGCTGCAAATCTGGATGAATTACTGAAACGAACCCCCATAAGTTTGGGCCCGGTTTGTGTAATCGTACCGGATTCCCGTTCCATACAATTCATGGAGAAAAAACTGGCTGGCTTATCGGGTAATGCCTGTCTGGGTCAAAAAATTTATACTTTTAACGGACTTGCATCAGCGATACTTACTTATTCGGGAAAAAAAACAGGACTCATCAGAGAACACGAAAAGCGAGCCATTTTACATGATGTTATCTGTCAGCGGATAGGTGAAAATTCACAATATCGGAGTGTGTCCCGGTATCCCGGATTTTTAAATGTGCTGATAACATATTTACGTGATATGCGAAGTTCGGTTATAGAGAATGAAAACAATAAAAAATACACGGAGTTGACAGCAATTGCAGCCGCCTATGACCGTCGTCTTAAATCATTTGAGAAGGATGATCAGGAGGGTATCATTGTTTCTGCTTTGCAAGGGGATTACATAGAACAATTCAGCATTCAATTTCAAGGGCCATTGATTGTAGATGGTTTTTATGATTTGACTGACCACCAATTTAATCTAATCAGGCGTCTTTCCAACTGTTTTGTCCGCTGCGCAGCAACTCTTCCAAACGATGTGGGGAATACGGAACTGTTTTCACTCCCCGGAATGTTATTAAAAAAATACAGATCAATCGGCGCAAAAGTTATTACCGTAGAAAATACACCGAAATCTGTACCGGAATGTGTACTCAAAGGTTTTAGGGACGGAGAATTTTCGAGGGGTAACGGCGGCAATGTCGAGATTCATACATTTTTTTACGAAAGTTCCGAAGCTGACTGGATTTGCGGTACCATACGGGCGCTTATACATGACGGAATTTGCAGACCGGATGAAATAATGATAGTAACCGGAGACCTGCCTTCATTCGGAAGTTGCATCGATAGGGCGTTAAAACATCACGGTTTACCTGTAACGGGAGATATAAAAAGAAACTTTGCGCATCACCCTGTTATTCAACTCATAATTTGTGCCCTCAAAGCCTCGATCAGCGCTGATGAAAATCTTATAAACCTTGTTCAGAAATCATGTTACACCGGAGGAAGAGAGCGATCGTACCCAATTTCTTATGCCAATTCCATGGATGACAAAATATGGAGTTGCATGATAGCGGAACATGACAGCCCAAAAGGATATGCGGATAGCCTTAAAGGAATGTTGTGTCGTCTTAATATTGAGAAAAATTTATCAGAAAATACGGACATCAATCTGAAGCTCTCTGAGTTGAGTATTTATGGACAATTTTTAATATTACTGGATGAATTTGTCGAAATATACTCCCAATTCAATAAAATGATGAGAGCTTCTGAATTCGAACGTCTGTTAGTGGAATTTCTGGAAAGTGTCAATGTCTCCGAAAATTTTTCGCCTAAACGCGGTATTTTAGTCGTGGATTCGACCATGGCCCGACATATTAACCGCAAAGTGGTTTTTATAACAGGGCTTGATAATGTTTCATATCCCAAAAAACATACTACGTTTACACTTCATGAACAACGTATGGCAAACAAAATCAGAGAGCGGCACGACAAAGAAGAAGAGCTTCTTTTTTATCTGGCAGGTAGTGGAGCAGAACACCTTTATTTCACTTTCCCCGGTGTTGATGACGAAGGTGGGTATTCATCGATATCACCATTTTTAAAAAAGATTTGCGATGGAATATCTGCCTGGAGTACACCTTCATTGCATTTCGGTTTGCCCGGTGCAGCCTGGGAGGGCGGGATTGTCGATGAAAGGGGACGAGATGAAAATATTATACGAGTTTTCCGTAATTTTGGTTTGGAATCACTCAATATCATCGACAGTTTATCAGGAAATTTGTCATCAAAAAAAGCTAAAATCAGAGCTGCATTTGCTGGTTATTCAAACAGGACCGAAAAGCATGACTTGAATCTTAACGATTTTACCATGACCGGACAAATTGCCGAAGACTGGGGAGAAAACAAGGTGTTTACCGTAACCGCCCTTGAAAAATATATACGTTGTCCTGTCAGCTTTTTTATATCATCGGTTTTAGGCTTGTCTTTGGAACGGTTTGAGGAAAATGAAATTGCCGCATTTGAAATCGGTAGTTTTATCCATGAAATACTTGCCCGGTTTTATGTGACCCGTCTGAACCAAACCGGACATGCATCATTTAAGCGTAATGAAATCCAAGACTGCAAGCAACTCATGACTACGATTGTCGAACAGACAATTACACCACAGTCAAATTCCGAAAGAAGGATTCATCCGTTAATACTGTTGGCAGAAAGGAAACAATTAATCAACTGGATGAATGCATTCATAGATGCAGAAGCGGCATATTTTGAAAAAACCGGATTTGAGCCGATTTTCTTCGAAACGGATTTTGGGAAATCGCGCAATAAAGACAAACCCGATTTTGATCCGCTTATTTTAGAATATGAAGGACAAAAAGTGTTGATCGGCGGGCGAATTGATAGAATTGATATTATTAGTAGAGCATCAGGAAATATTGTACGGATTATCGATTACAAAACGGGTGCGGTAACAGCATCGATCAAAGACCTTGAGGAAGGGAAAGTGTTACAGATACCTATATATTTAAAGGCGGCTATCGACCAAATTGTGGACAAGGCAAAATTTTTTGATGGAGTATATTATTCCCTGCGGGAATTGAATTTAAAGCATTATAAAGACAGATCGACCCGTGAACCGATTCAGGGTGAGGAATGGGATGTCTACATTCACACGGCATGTATGAGTGCATACGAGGCTGCCACGCTAATACGAAAAGGACGCTTTCCCGTACGGCCGGATACATGTGACGAATTTTGCGAGTTTAAAGGCTTGTGCAGCAGCGCCAGATTAGCTTCGGAGAAATAAATATTATGCCGATTCGTTTTCTCGACACGGAACAAAAACACGCCGCGACGTCAAATGGTGGAGAGGTGGTAATATCGGCTGGTGCCGGTTCCGGTAAAACCAGACTTCTGGTCGGCAGGTATCTCTATCTATTGAAAACAAGGCATATCCCTGTGCAGTCAATAGTTGCCATTACTTTCACAAATAAAGCGTCCGACCAGATGAAAGCCCGAATCGCGCAAACAGCTTATGAGCTTGCGGAGACTGATGATAAGGACAGAAGCTTCTGGCTCGATGAAGTCGCTGCCAAAGTACATACTGCTCCGATTTCGACAATACACTCATTTTGTAATTCAATATTACGCAGCTTTCCGATTGAAGCCGGTATTGATCCGCTATTTACTATTATTGACGCAACTACACTTTCTGCTTTGAGCCGTGATGCAATAAACGGTTTCATAACTTCACAGATTGAAAACAATCCCGAACAGTTCGATATTCTTATCCGTACTTTTGGCATCAGGAGGTTCAAACGACTGTTAATAACCATGCTGGCAAAAAGATCGAAAATACTAAAATATCTCGATGAAAATGAATTTTCAGCACCTTCAGTTCTCGAACGTAAATATGCACGGTATATTCAAGACCGTATAAATATGTACGTATATACTCTCAATACCTTTCATTCCCTGCGACCGGGTGACGATTCATTGGCTCTTGTTCTCGATACATTTTCGTCAGGTCTTAACGAAATCAGTGATATGTTGAATGGTGACAACATGAATGCAGGTAAAATAGGACAATTAATAGACAGTGTTTTGCCGATTGGAAATAAGGGATCACAAAAAAAATGGGCTGATCGTGGTATTTCTTTGTCCGAAGTAAAAGGCAGCATTAAAGAATGTTGTCAGTTTCTGGAAATGGCACTGACTTTTAATACTTATGAAAAAGGAGTCACTTCGCATATTGTTTTTTCGCTCATCGAAGAATTTAATATGTTTGAGCAGTATTTTCTGAATTTAAAAAAACATGCATCATATCTTGATCATGACGATACATTAATTGAGACATGGCGTCTTTTAAGAAATAATGTACAGGTTCGTCAATCGGTGGCAAAACAGTACAGCCACATTCTTGTCGACGAATTCCAGGATACTGACGGGCTTCAGATGGACATAATCAGAATGATTGCTGGCAACACAGCCGCATCACTTTTTACGGTGGGGGATCCGAAACAATCGATATACAGATTCAGAGGAGCGGATGTTGCAATTTTCAACGAGTTTGCGGCACAGAATTTTGTCGATTTCAAATCCCTGAAACTGAATTACCGGAGTACTTCAGGTGTAGTGGATTTTGTAAATCACGTTTTCGGCCGTATTATGGGTTATGAAAATAGCGGTAATTTTTATATTGCCAGCTACAGTGACATGAAATCAAACAGAAAAACACTTAACGGAAAAAAAGATGTTCAAATTATTGTGTTCGATGGCAAAAACACTAATGAAAGCCGTACAGAAGAAGCACATTATATTGCCCGTCGTATGAAAGAACTGTATGAGAATGAAGAATATTCTTATGACCAGATGGCGCTTATAATGAGAAAAGGCACCAAATCCGAATATTACGAAAAAGCTTTTCTTGCCTATGGAATTCCCTTTACCAATTATACTCAGAACAATCCATTCACGAGTTCAGAGGCTAATGACATCGGGAATCTGCTCATGTGGTTGTGTAATCCCGAGGATCCCGTAACTTTCACCGGTCTTTTATTGTCGCCTTTTTTTGCAGTTTCCGCCGATTTTCTTTATAACCTTAAACTGAGAGCCGGAAAAAAAGACAATCTGCCCGTCTTTTTTCTTGCTGACGAATCGTCCGTTCATGATTGCCGGGAAAAAAGAATCAGAAAAGTTCTCAGGCAACTACTCGCACTTTACGAAAGAATTTCCATTCGTGAACTAATCGAAAAAGCATTTGATGAAACCGATTATACATTAACACTTCTTGCTGATCCGGTACGTGGCGAGATTTCTCTGTCAATCCTTGACCAGATACTCGATACCGCTGATGTTTTTGAATCAAAAGGTGGCAATGTTGCTGAGTTTTCCAGCCTGCTGTACAATGGAGAGCTTATCTCCGAGGAAAACGCTGCGGTAATTAAAGGCAGTAAAAAAATATCTATAATTTCCATTCATAAAGCCAAAGGGATGGAATATAAAGTTGTCTTTCTTGCTGACATTTCCGGAAGACCTCAAAATACGTCCGAGCCATTATTACTTGATGATAATCTCGGTTTTGGTATCGATATTCAGGATGTGTGTGGTAACACAATCAAAACCCTGGTCAAGCATGTTGCCCTCGAACAGGAATCGCTAAAAGATATTGCCGAAAGTAAACGGCTGTTCTATGTAGGTTGTACCCGTGCAGAGGATCGTCTTATTATCACCGGGACAACTCCTCCGAAAAAACTTGATGATACGTTCGGTAATGACAACTGGATGTCATGGCTTCATGTTGCGCTCTCGATTACATCGGAGGGCGGTTTGACACCTGAAAGTCCCGGTCAACTTTTTGAATATTACCGACAGGAAGTTGGAGGAATTATACCGGATGAAAGAGAATCAGGTACCGTGGAATCAGTAATTTCCGATACGTATTCGGAACCAAAAGAAATACATCTGCACATTCCGGATTATCTTCTGAATCCGATACCCGAAATTAAATTGTCGGGAAAACCTGAAACATTGAGTCCGACTCAGGTTATGATGTATCGTGAGTGTCCCGCATGTTATCTTTACCAAAATATTTACGGCATATCCGGTAATAAGTTAGGGAATTATGAAGGCGGAATGGGAATTGAATATGGCAATCTTGCACATGCTATCCTGCAGAATTGGGATTTTAGTTCCGATATTCGGTCACTGACTTTGGTTGATAATCTTGCTCATCGAAATATCCCTGAAAATTTACGTGCGACATTAAAAAAAAGTTTGCGGCATTTTACCACAACAGCGATTTATGAAAAAATCAGTACAGCAAACGAATTACACCGTGAGGAGTCTTTTGTTTTTATACACGATGATGTTCTGTTTCGCGGTACAATCGATTTGCTTTTGAAAACAGGCAACGAGTATATCATTGTTGACTATAAAACTGACAAAGTTGATCAAAATTCGGTTGATAAAGCAATTAACCGCTATAAAATACAACTTGGTATATATGCATTGGCTCTTCATCGTGCAAAATATATCATACCGTCACAGTTACTTATTTATTTTATAACACCTGCTATAACCGCTGAAATTCCATGTTCGGAAGACTTTTTAGCTGAAATGGCCGAATCTCTTACGGAGACAATAAACGGCATCGATTCGGGAAACTTTGCTCCGGACGAGTCAGAAAAATGTAAGGTATGTCCTTTTACCGGATTATGTCAGCGGCAAGAATAATCGCACTGTTACACCTATTTCATTGACTTTTTCTTTTTTTCTTTTAATTCATAATAAATCTTGTCTTCGTTGAAATGGAAGAAAAATTAAATCTTGCGGAGTAAGGTTAGGGATAAAAAAAGGACTCCGGTATTTTACCCAAGTCCTTGTATTTACTATTGGTGAGCCCGGAAGGACTCGAACCTTCGACGCTCGGCTTAAAAGGCCGGTGCTCTACCACCTGAGCTACGGGCCCACCTCAAAAATAATATGTATCGTTACCGTCAAAATCAACTTGCAACGTAATTTCCAAATATACAAAATAATTTGCCTGTAGTCAAACAAAAATATCTATTTTTTGAATCCTTTTTAGAATTAAAGATGCTATAAGTGTTTTATTAACAACATATCCCGTTTCAGTCACATCTATCTCATAATAACAAGTTTTGCTGTTTTTGAAGATTTCCTGCCATTAAAACTCCAAACTGTCAGTTTGTAGAAGTATATACCATTTGCATGAATTGAATCACGATGTGAGCATACAGGGTGATAGGCGAGAACCAGACCGGCGTCAGTGGATGAGATAATCTGAACGGAATTATCTGCGTCAGAAGGATTAAAGAGGAGTAAACGCAGAATAAATAAAAAAGTCATCCTGGTCTTCATACAGTCCGGTCAAAAAAAGGCGGAGTTTATTGACCCTCGCGCCTTGAAAAAACCGGTAATAACTGCATGATGCAAGTCAAAGGCAAAGGCCACATAAATATTTTCAGAAAGCCAAAACTTTTCAGATCCCATATTTAACTGAAAGTTTGAGAATAGCTGAATGTCAGCACCCGGTTTCAGTCAAAGTGAGAGTATTCTTTTACTGTTTTAGCTCTGCCTTTGCAGTTGATCCTATATAATCTCCATGCTGAGTTTAAACTGTACGAATGATTACAATTAATGTAAAATGTTTATCGAAAAAGGTCAAGAGTTTTTTCTTAGAATTTTTCAGCGCGTTCCGGCAGCATGATAGGAATATCATCCTCAATGGGATATTTCAGCCGTGAATCCTGGCATATAAGAACATTTTGTTTTTCGTCGTACTCGAGCTTACCCTTTGAAATAGGGCATACAAGAATGTCGAGAAGTTCTTTGTTAAACATGAGTGCCTCAAAATGAGAATTGAAATTTTCAGGGACTGAACTTATTATATTGAAACCGTATCAATGAGCATTTATCTTAAACAACATTGGACTTTTCCCATAGGTCAATAAAGCGGTTCCTGATGTGTACGGGCGGTTTAACCGGGTGAAGCGATTCATCGGTAAAAGCATGCTCGGTAAAACCGTTTGCAACAACTTCACTATCCTTAATAATATCGTATACAATCCTAAGCCTGACGCCCGGTTTTTCGGATACTTTACTTACTATGGTCACTAAATCATCATATAAAACAGGTTTTAAGTATTTAATACCGGCCTCAATTAATGGCAGGCGGTACCCCATATTCTCAAGCTCTTCATATGTATAACCTATATTTCTGAGTAATTCGGTTCTTCCCACCTCAAACCATGTTAAATAGTGGCTGTTATACGCGACTCCCATTTTGTCCGTCTCGGCATACCTGACCCGAATTTGTGTATAACATATTCCGTTTTTTGAATCCATAAATGTGTCCGTATTACTCATACTAAAACAAATTTGCAGTCATTCCGACCATCGTCCCATTGCTTTGAATTTATGGATTCTTTGTTTGACAAGGTTTGTACCGGAAGTCTTCATAAGCTCCGGCAGAATTTTGAGAATGTCTGCTTTCAGTCGTTTTGCAACAAGATCGGGATCATTATGAGCGCCGCCAACCGGTTCTTTTATGATATTATCGATGAGTCCCAGCTTTTTAAGGTCCTGGGCAGTTAGTTTTAAAGATTCCGTAAGCTTATCTTTTTTCTCCGTACTTCTCATAAGGATCATGGCACATGATTCCGGGGCGATAACCGAGTACCATGAATTTTCAAGCATTACTATTTTATCGCCGACGCCTATTCCAAGCGCCCCCCCTGAACCGCCTTCTCCGATTATAGTGACAATTATAGGGGTTTGCAGCATACTCATTTCCATAAGGTTACGTGCGATTGCCTCTCCCTGTCCATGTTCTTCAGCCTCAATACCCGGAAAAGCTCCCGGTGTGTCGACAAATGACAAAACAGGCCGTGAAAATTTCTCGGCAAGTTTCATGATTCTGAGCGCTTTACGGTATCCTTCTGGATTGGGCATGCCAAAATTACGTTTGATACGTGATTCGTTATCATGTCCTTTTTGTTGACCTATTACCGCTACAGGTATATCACCGATTTTCGCGAATCCTGCAACCATTGCAGGATCATCGCCTGTTTTGCGGTCACCGTGGAGTTCGATGAAATCAGTCGTCATTTTTTTGATGTAATCGAGTGTATGCGGTCTTTGAGGATGACGGGCTATCTGAACACGTTGCCAACTCGTTAAATTCGAGTAAATTTCATCACTCAGACGTTTTTCCTGATCTTCGAGGCGTTTTATTTCATTTTTGGTATATTCAGGATCGCGATCCGACCAATCTTCCATTTCCCGGATTTGATGACGTATCCGTCTCATGGGCTCTTCGAAATCAAGCAGATATCGTTCGGGCACCGGATTCCTCCATTTCTGGCAGGCTATGTTAAAGTAAAGTTGTTACCGACCCAAAGTTCGTTATAACGTTCGTTATAATATGAAGCAGTGTGAGGAAAAATGCAAGCCATATTCATTTATACGCAGTGTAAGAATACGTATTTACTTAATTTACCTCTATCTTCCCCGTGATTCAGTCGGCCATATATATTTATGTATCTGTACATGCATACGGACACCTGGCTGTTCATTGATTATCCATTTGGCAAGAAGCTGCGAATCGATTTGTTTCCATGCAGGGGAGAAGAGCAGGATTGTATCAGGTAAAAGATCGTATTTATTCGCTATACTGCATGCAAAATCGAAGTCATTACGGTCTGTGATCACGAATTTGAACTCGTCGGTTGATCGTCTGTCGGTCACATTTCCGTAGAAATTTTTTTCATACTCACCACTTCCGGGACATTTAATGTCGATAACTCTTTTGGATTTTAGCTGAAGAACAGATGCATCGAGTGAACCATTTGTTTCTACGCTTACAGCATAGCCATTCGCAATTAATTTCTCTGCCAGAGCGGGTGTATCTGTTTGAAGAAGCGGTTCTCCGCCGGTTAAACAGACATAGGGGATGGAATATGATGCGATTTTCGACAAAATTTCATCATGAGTCATAGAAGTGCCATTTTCACGGGCATAACGGGTATCACAGTATGAGCAGTCGAGGTTGCACCCGGTAAGCCTAACAAACACGCAGGGGAGACCCTGAAGAGTCGATTCTCCCTGAATACTTGCAAATATTTCGGTAATTTCCATTGCGTCCTCAAAAAGTTGTGGATAATCATCAATGCTTGACTATATCTTAAGCGTTATGTATCATTGTGCTGTATAATGCATTTAAATAATTAAATACACCTTAAATATAGTTACGTTAAATCATCAGGTCAAATAGTGTCTTGGAGGTATTATGAAAGTGGCAATCGGTTCCGACCATGCCGGATTCGACATGAAAACATATCTCGTAACGGAACTAACAAATCGTGGATTCGATATAGATGATTGCGGTACATACGGCCCTGATTCGGTTGATTATCCTGATTATGCAGGTAAAGTATGCCAACTGGTTGTATCGAAAAAAGTGGAGTTAGGCATAGTTATTTGCAGTACGGGCATCGGTATCTCGATCGCTGCAAACAAAATTAATGGAATACGCGCAGCATTATGCCATACGGAATTTTCCGCTCGCATGGCCCGTCAACATAACAATGCCAATGTGCTCGCACTTGGCGGAACAGTTGTTGGTAAAAATCTGGCTCTGGCAATCGCCGAGGTTTTTCTTGCCGAACCGTTTTCAAAGGGTGAACGGCATATCAGACGCATAAATAAAATTATGTCGTTAGAATAAGAGAAATCACCGATTGAATTATTATGGATCAATAGTGTAATAATCTGTCTTGTAGGCTTTTAGTATGAATACATCAATTAAAATATTAAGTCATTTTATCATCTTGATATTGGTATTTTCGCCAATGAATTATTGTGTTTTTGCCGAAACCTTTTCCGTAGCATTCAACCAAAAACCCGAACATGTTGTGCTCTTTATTATCGATGGGCTTTCATATAAAGTCTGGGATAGAATGGACCTTCCCGTGCTCGAAGCGATGATCGATGGGGGAGTTCTGGTGGAAAAGAATTACCTTCCAACAGCCGCGCATCCGACATCCGGTGCTTATGCGGAAATCCATTCAGGTTCCATACCTAATCCGGTCCTTATGGCCGGTACCGTATTTATCACGAAAGAGACCGGATATTTACAGGACAGTTTTTTCCATGCAAAAATAACCGCTTTTGCCGCAAATACGGTTTCGTACCGGACTTTGACGAATAATTATCATTATGTTTTTCAGAAAGATGGCCGAGATGCCGAAGCTGTTGATATGGCACTCAGGTTTATGGAAGAGGGGAAGCCTGCATTCCTGCGGCTTCATCTTCAGGATTCAGGCGGCGCCGGCTCACAGAGTCTTTGGGCCGACGAAAAAGATTTCTGGCGATGGAATATCTGGGCTGAAAATTCCCCTTACAGAAAAACAGTTGCACGAGCCGACAGTCTTCTCGGTGAATTTATTACTGGTCTTGAAAAACTCGGCATACTCGATAAAACAGCGTTTGTCGTAATGGGTGATCACGGCCAGAACGATACCGGCTGGCATCCGCCCGAATATATCGATTCGGCAATTACATCGATTGTGCTCTGGGGCGCAGGTTTTAAAAAAGGTGTGCGGATTCCTTATTCCGAACAGATCGATGTGGCGCCTACTGTCTGCGCTCTTATGGAAGTAACTCCTCCGGAAACATGTCGGGGCAGGTTAATTGCCGAAGCACTGGAAACATACGATGGTGAATCATTACCCCGAAAAATGCTGATAAAAGAATTGCTTGACCAGTTTATTGACTATCGACGGAAAATGACCGAAGCAATGTATGCGGTGGAACGTATCCCTGCGGGAAATCAGGCGGTTTTATTCACCAGGCTCAGCAGGGGGATCCGTCAAAATTTCTACGATATCGAGCGTTTTTCGGAATGGCCCCGATTTGATTCACTCGATGAACTTGTTCAACATAACAGTAAAGTATTGAAAAATCTCGATATTGTTTTGTCTGAGGCTGAATCTATTTTACACAAATAACGGCTATTAAACCATACAGAATCTTTAAGGAGAAATCCATGTATAAAACATATTTGATACCGATTTTAAAGATAGCCGTTATGGGAGCAGTAATAGCAACACCCATTTTAGGGGGATGTTATACAGCCCTTGCTCAGAATGATGGCGAAACAGGAATACATTTTAAGAAACATCTTGATATAGAGATTACCAATCCGACAAACATGGCAAGGGCAAACGAACCGGTTAAAATTTCTCTTGATGATATATTGGGAAAAGCTTCGGATTTTAACAAAAGATTTTTCAGAGTCAAACATTCTGCAAATATGTTTGAACCTCTCGATATACCCTCTCAGATTGTACGGTTGCCGTGGAATAAAAAAGAAACGCTGGTTTTTTTATTGGATATAGGGCCAAAAGAGATTGAGACTGTTGAAATATGGTATAATCCGGAGGGTGAGGGAATTCCCGATTATCCGGTACAGGCAAAGGTTTATGAAAAATGGTATCATATCGGTTCAAATATCGCCTGGGAAAATGAACAGATCGCATACCGGTCCTACAGCGGAATTGTTGACTATTTTGCAAAAACATATCCGCATATGCGGCTTCATGATCTTCCTCCCGATTCTTATCATCATGAAGGATTATGGGGTCTCGATCCCTATCTGGTGGGTGCAAAACCGGGCATCGGGGGAGTAATGTTGTTTGCTGGTTCCCGTTCGGAACAATGTTACAGTGTGGAGGAAAATTCACCGCTGAGATTTGACCACAAGGGTTTTGCTGACGGACCGGTATGTGCGGGTGCTTCAGTTCAGGTCAAACAAACAGACGAGTTGAAAGTCACATCACATTTTATGCTTTTTGCCGGACGGTTTGATAATGATGTGACTATTGAAATTCCGGTATCAAAACTTACCGGGGATCTTGCTATTGCGCCGGGAATGCAGAAATTCGATGGTGAAAGATTTTTATATGACGAACATGCCGGATATTTCCTTGCTTATGGCAGTCCTGTCGCGGAGTACGGGACCATCGCGACGGCATTTGTATGGAATCCCTCTGATTCAGAGGGTGAAGTTGACAGAGATGACGGCCATTTCATTAAACTGAAACCCGATAAAAACGGAAAGGCTCATTACCGAAGCGTTGCGGTGTGGTACCGTGCCAGCGCATTACAACCGGAATCATCACAAAAGTTCGAACAGTATGTCCAGGGGCTTGCACTATCTTTTAACAATCCGTTAAAGGTCACAATAAAATGATTTGTGCTTTCTTACGACATGATAAATCTGGTTAAATTTGTATCTGTCAGTTGTAAATATTTATCAGTATAGTCATAATGAAAACGGGATAATATCACTTATTTTCACTTTTCAAAGGGGATTTGTTTATGAAAACATCTGTAAAAGTTATATTGATTTTTGCTTTGTTTCTTGTTTTACAAATCCGGACAGCGGTCTGCCAGGAAAAGAAATATGAAAATGCTCCCAGGGTTGTACTGGGTTCGACAGAGGAAATGCAGACTCCGGAGTTCTGGATTTCAAGAATAGAAAGTAATCCCGACAGAGTGATGTTAACCCCCGAACAGATAGCGGCATTAAATAAAGAAACGGCAAATTTACGTGAAACCGTAAAAAAAATGAAGGATATCAACGGTGAAAGTTTTTCTGTAGACAGAGTAATCAATTATAATGATGTTACCGGTGCTCAGTATAAAATCGAAGATCCGCTGGCAATAAAATCGTTTCCCGGCGACAGCCTGAGGGCAAGACTTCTGGCTCACCGTAAGTTTTTCGATTCACGTACATACTATGACCATCGTCAAATGAAAATCGATGATTTTAAAAAGAATGAGTGGTATAAGCAAACGAATTTTGATGCTATTCCCGACGTTATTACTCCCAAATATGGCATAACCACTGTTCATGCGCTGAATCGTGTACTACCGACACATGAATTGGCGCTCGGAAGGCCTGATGAATGGTATATCGAGGGATTGCAGAGTACATCTGCCGATGTTGCCATGCCGTTGGCCATACTGCATGAATCTGTGGACAATGACTGGTATTATGTACGAACCGAAACGGCGTTTGGCTGGATTGACGCCTCTACGGTCGCAATTGCAACTCCTGAAGAGATAAGAGATTATGTAGATGCGGATAATTTTATCGTTGCCCTTGCACATCAAATCCCGGTTTACGGTTCAAAGTCATTCGACTCTTTTATAACGCACCTTTATGTGGGTTCAAAGTTTAGGCTTATTGGGAAAACCAATCCGGGTTATCATGTACTTGTGCCGTTCAGGAAATCCGATGGCACTCTGGAAATCGTGGACGGTTGGGTTAAACCTGATGCAAAAGTGAGCGTCGGTTATCAACCGCTGACGCAGCGAAACATGATCAATACACTCTTTAATTTACTGTATCGTCCCTATTCGTGGAATGATTCGCGGCATGAATGGAATTGCTGCGGCTTTGTCCGTGTGGTATTCAGAACATTCGGAATCAAGACGGGTAACTGGCCTGCATTCGAGATGCATTACTCCAATAATTTAGTTGTATTTCCGTCAAAGACACCGCGAGAGAAGAAGTATTCATATCTGGATAATTGCGATCCCGGATTGACACTTGTCGGCAGCGACGGCCATATGAATGTGTTTTTGGGGAAAGTTGATGGCAAACCATACGTAATACATATGGGCGGGTATGATTACGATCTCGGGGAAGATACGGTTATGATGTACCGTCGGGTAAATGTTAATCATACAGAACTCGAAGGTGGTTATAATGTCAATGACTGGACCAAAATTTCTTATTTGAAATCCGTAAATTGAATACTGTATTCGCAGTATTTTATCAGTCTGCCTTTGTTGCGAGGAATGTAAATACGAAGCAATCTCAACTTGAGTAAATAAAAATATATTTAACTATTATAAACCAATATCAAGATTCCGGTTTAACAGGAAAAAGGGAGGATTGTATGTATCGTAAGACGTTCATTTTGGCAGTATCCGTGCTGCTGATTATTCCTGCTTTCATGGCAGCGCAGCAGCCTGACAGTTTCACATCATTCGGGGCATACTGGCATCATAGAGCTTCTCAGTTCAGAACGCTTCCAAACCCGGAACATGAAATATGCTTTCTTGGTGACAGCATAACAGACGGATGTGAGTGGAGTGAATTGACAGGTTGCTTACGGGTAACAAACCGCGGAATAGGTGGTGATACTGCATGGGGTGTGCTTACCCGTCTCGATGAAGTGACCGAGGGCAAACCGGAAAAGGTTTTTCTCATGATCGGAACGAACGACCTTGCCCGTGGGAAGACACCGACCGAGGTTCATGATAAAATTGCCGAAATCATCAGTACCATACAGAGAGACAGCCCTGAAACCACTATATATCTTCAGAGTGTTTTCCCAACAAATGAAGACCTGGGGACAAAATACAGCAATGATAACATCAATCCTCTAAATGATATGCTCAAAAAGCTGGCATCGGTCAAGGGAGTTACATGGGTCGATGTGGCATCCGTGTTAAAGGATGAAAACGGCAAACTCAAGCGCGAACTGACAATGGACGGGCTTCATCTTAACGGCCAGGCATATTATCTCTGGTATTCGGTGATTCGCGGATATCTGTAAAATACTATAAATATTTCTTTTATATTCATTCCCATCCCAAATAAACCTTCACGAACATCGTGGAGGTTTTGTAATTTTCAAACGCCCTGTCTTTTTTCGGGTACTCAATTTCATCGATGGAGAAGCCGGTTGACGCCCAGATTTCGTATCCGAAATAATATGTTTTATTTTGTAACTGCAGCGTCAGTGTTTTTTGGCTGAAATTGTTTATTTTTTGAATATGGTCTTTATATTTGAATTCCATGCCGGGAAATCCCTGTATCCCGAGCATAATATCCGCACGGGATGAAATGATATATTTCATCATAACAAGGGGAATATATGTTGTATAATAATCACCATGGTACACGGT
>JAFGMP010000519.1 GCA_016927495.1 Candidatus Latescibacterota bacterium
AAAGAGCATACCGCGAGTATAACCAGAAATATTATCCTTACTATCACCCTGGTATTCGCTTTATTTGTGACGGTTTATCAGGGAATATTGATGTTCGGTTGAGATTCATTTTCAAAGTTGACTGTTATGCCCGTCATACTGCGGCGGGCATGATTATTTCATAAAAAGATGTTTTGTATATTTACATCGTGCAGAAAATTCGCAGCAGGCACGTGAAAATGCAAACGCATGCAACCTTGATCCCCTGACCATAGAAAAAATGGACCATATTCGTGGTGTTCAATCGATTTTTAAAAATAACCATAATAAACAGTTGTTTTGTGGAATTGCGGTAATAGTTAGAAAATTACTCCATGAGTTAGATTGCACTTGACATTGACGATAAATTCGGTGTATTTAATGTATGTAAGTTATCTCCAAAATTTATGAATAATTGTTGTAAGGAATAGTTTATTATGCGGTTATGTACAATAGAAGAGTGCGAAGGTGAAGTTCTCGGTAAGTCAATTTATCACGCGAACGGAAAGCTCCTACTCGGTGCCGGATACCGTATTACCTCACTGATTAAAGCAAAATTGGTGGAGCGCGGATTCAACCACGTATATATCATGGAAGAAGGCACTGATGAAGTCATCCCGCAGGATGTTATTTCCGATGAAGTCCGTTTGCAGTCGAAAGCTCAATTTTCCGATAAAATCTCTGAAGTACGCAGGCAGTCCGAATTTAAGGATTTAACCCGTGATAAAGCAGTCGAACTGCTTGAAAAAGGCTATCTGAAATCGGTTAATATCACCTATGATATGCGCATGATTGTCGAGGAGATATTGAAAGACATTTCGGCTGCCGGGTCACGGTTTCTCAATACGGTGATGATTAAATCGGAGGAAACCTATTTTATCGATCATGCTATCAACGTAACCGTTATGTCCATACTTATGGGGAGAAAGTACCGTTTCAGCAAACCTGAGCTTGTAAGCCTTGCGCTCGGATCGTTTCTTCATGATATAGGGATGATAATCATCGAGCAGATTAAAGGCTCCGATAATCCGAAAAAAGCCGAAAGTCTTTACAAAGAGCACCCTACATTCGGGTATCTTTTAATACGGAACAGCCCCGATGTGTCACCCATGGAAACCCAGATTGTGAATCAACACCATGAATTTCAGGATGGTACCGGTTTTCCTATCGGCCTGAAAGGTGAGAATCTGCCACCGATAAAACCGATAGTCAGGGAAATGAAAGGGCATATTTTCAGGCTGGCAGAGATATGTTGTGTGGCAAACGCTTTCGACAATATGGTTTATAATCCTTTAAAACCACCCGGAAAGCAGATGAGTATCGAGCAGGCCATCAAACAGATTATTCTCGATTCGGAAAGAATATATAACCGTGATGTGGTACAGACTCTGTTGCAGGTTGTTCCGATTTATCCGGTGGGCGCCACCATAAAAGTGCTGAATCTGGTCGATCCTCACCTTGTCGGTTATGTCGGTGTTGTAGCAAAAATCAACGAAAAAAATATCAACAAACCGGTGATTATTCTTACTAAGAACAAATTTATGAAAAAAATCAAACCCATTATTATCGATACCTCAAAATTCACCACGGTTGATCTTCAGATTTTGTTGTGATCCCCCTTGTTCTTCTGCTGCGACAGTGCGCAGTGCGGCGAGTCGGGCATTAGGGTTATAGACGCTAACTTAGACTAATATATTTAAAAATATTAGGAATAACTCACCCTTTGGATTCCCTTTCTTAAAAAGAGAGGGATATTGTACGGACGTTGGGGTTAAACCGTAGAACCTCGCATAGCTTTTTTATATCAGGAAATCCTTTAATCAAGTTAATCAAGGTTCAGACAATTTTTTCTATTTAATCACTAATGTTTTTTTTATTTCACTTTTTTTCCACAAACTTCCCGTTCTATCAGTTCGCAGAGGATATGATACACGAGGACATGGCCCTCCTGGATACGGGGTGTATCGTCGGAAGGTATAATGATGACCGTATCGCACATACCGGCCATCGCGCCGCCGTCCTTTCCGGTCAGCCCGACCACGTTCATTCCTTTTGTCATGGCTGTCCCGATACCCTTGATGACATTCGGTGAGTTGCCGCTGGTGGAGATGGCCAGCACGCTGTCGCCCTCTTGTCCCAATGCCTCTATCTGACGGGTGAATACTTCATCATAGCCGAAATCATTACATAAAGACGTTATCACAGACACATCGGTTGTGAGTGCAACAGCGCGGAGTCCGGGACGTTCCATATAGAATCTGCCGACAAGTTCGGCGGTAAAATGCTGGGCATCGGCAGCAGAGCCACCGTTACCGAAAGCAAATATGGTTTTCCCGTTTCTGAGTGTATCCGAAAAGATTCGCACCGCCTTGTCGATGGTTTCCCCAAGGCGATTGTCCGCTGCCATCGCTTCGGCGACAATGCGGTGATTGTTCAGCACGCTTTGTATACTGTGAATGTTCGACATAGGCACATTTCGGTTAAGGTTTCTATTTCTCATCTGTTATGACTTCCCTGTCCTGTGGACATCCCCCTAATAGGGGGGACACGGTAAAGCAGAGGGGGTAAAGCCATTAACCAGCTTACAGATTGGTATCAATCTAATGCAGTTATTTTTTTTCTGCTGATTCCAGCGCTTTCTCCATGATTGTATAGACCCTTTCGACCATTGTTTTAGGATCATCCATAAGTCCCGCTTCGGACAGCGCGTTATCATAAATCTGAAGCACACACGACTGGAGAAAACCTTTATCGGCAGTTCCGTCTCGTAGTTTTTTCAACCGTGTAATGAGTGGGTGGGAGGTATTTATTTCGAGTATCTTTTCTCCCTCGATTCCTATGTCTCTTCCCGCCGCTTTCATTACACGCCTCATTGTGGTTGTCATGGCTGCATCAGGATTGACGATTATAGCCGGCCTGTCCATGCTGCGTTTCGATTCGCGGACCTCTTTTACCCGATCGCCGATGGTATCTTTCATCCATGACGCCAGCCCTTTTATATCGGAGGCCGACAGCGTCGGTTTTTGCTCCGCTTCTTTATCTTCGGTTTCAACGGGTGGTAACTCGATATCGGCTGAATCGGCACTTATCAGTTTCTTGCCGTCATAATCCGTAAGGGATGTCATGACAAAATCATCTATCGGCTCCAGCAGATAAAGTACCTCGATCTCGCGTTTTTTGAATGTTCCGACATATGGGCCGTTTTCGATTTCTTCACGTGATCTGCCGTAGAGGTAATATATATCCTTTTGCCCTTCTTTCATCCGGTCTGCGTACTCTTTGAGGGATATATATTCGTCTTTTTCCGCTTTGCTCGAACGGAAACGGAGGAGATCGGCCAGTTCCTTGCGATTATCAAAGTCCGATACGACACCTTCCTTGAGGAACATGCCGAATTTTTCCCATATTCCGTTATATTTTTCTCTGTCGTTTTTTGCGACATCATCGAGGTGACGGATAACTCTTTTGGTTAAAAACTTACCGAGTTTACGAAAGATGAGATTGTCCTGAAGGGTCTCACGGGAAATATTGAGCGGCAGGTCTGACGAATCAACCACGCCGTGGACAAAGCGGAAATATTCCGGCAACAGCTTGTCGGTATGCTGCTGAATAAGTATCTTACGGCAGTAGAGATTCACCGATGGTTTGAGTTTCATCAGTCCGAACTGCTCGAAATTCATAGCGGGAATATAAAGCAGGGCTGAGAGCTGAATCGGAGCGTCCGATGACATATGAAGCCTTGAAAGCGGTTCCTCAACCGAGTTTGAGATAAATTTGAAAAATTCCGTATACTCATCATCCGTAACTTCAGATGTGGATTTTAACCAAATCGCCTGGACGGTATTGACTTTTTCGTTTTTCACCAGAATAGGGAACGGCACAAAATTTGAGTATTTGGTGATGACATCTTTTACCGTGGTTTCGTCCTCATATTCGTGGGCGTCATCTTTAAGATTGAGAATTATGGTTGTTCCTCTTGGGAGACCGTCCATTTCGGAAATGGTGTATTCACCGACACCGTCGCTCACCCACTCGTAACCTTTTGCAGACGGCCTGTATGACCGTGTTCTGACCCGTACTTCACCGGCGACCATAAATACTGAATAAAATCCCACACCGAATTTACCGATAATTTCGGAATCCAATGCCTCACGGTTATCCAGTTGCTCTAAAAATTCACGGGTTCCCGACCGTGCTATTGTACCGAGATTGGCGGTTAATTCGCTATGAGTCATGCCTATACCGGTATCGATGATGCTGAAAGTATGGTTGTCTTTATCGGTTTCTATCTTTATCTCATAAGGAGCGTCTTTATCGGTGTATGATTCGAGTGTCAGCGCTTCATGACGCATCTTTTCAAGAGCGTCGGATGCGTTTGATATGAGCTCGCGAATGAAAATTTCACGGTGCGTGTAAAGAGAATGGATTACAATATCAAGCACCTGTTTCACTTCGGCTTTAAATTGCCTTGTTTCCTGCTTTACAGGTTCATTTGCGGTGTCTTTTTTTGAACTCATGTGTTACCTCCATAACATAAGGCCGGCAGAAATCGGAAATACTTTTCCGGAAGCTAAAGTAGTATGGTTCCGAAATATAAAATTATAGTCTTGTTATTGATGATTCAAACAGTTCCCAGCTGATATTGTTCTGCCTCTATATTTAAGAATTTCCCGAATTGTCAATAATAATATATAAAAAAATGATTCGGACAAAAAGAGTCAATATTAAGAGAAAACCAAAAGAAAAAACTGTTATAAATGGTTTTTTTGATATATATTTTGTATAAATGTATAATTAAGAATATTGATGGATTATAGGTATCGAGAGGTTTAATTATGTCGAATGATATAAAACGTCGTGAATTTATAAAAAAAGGAAGCGCTGCTATGTCTGTGGGAATGGCTGCAAGTCATACTGCATCGGCAGCACCTGATGAAAATCCGTTTCCACCCAAAAAAATCATCATGGCAGAACCACCGGACTATTCA
>JAFGMP010000520.1 GCA_016927495.1 Candidatus Latescibacterota bacterium
TAGGAGACTATGGCTCGTATAATTGCAATTACAAACCAAAAGGGCGGTGTGGGAAAAACCACGACATCTGTCAATCTTGCTGCAAGCCTTGCCGCTCTCGAACGTAAAACACTTCTCGTTGACATAGATCCCCAGGGAAACTCCACATCGGGCCTTGGTTTTGACGCCGATTCGATAGAGCACACGGTTTATGAAGTTCTTATCGAACAGCATCCTGCCGAAGCAACAATTATGAAAACGGAAATCGAATTTCTTAAACTGATGCCCTCAAATATACGGTTATCGGGGGCTCAAATAGAGCTTGTAAGCATGATGGCCCGTGAGAGGAAACTGCAGGCTGCTCTGGAAACGCTTGAAAACGATTATGATTATATAATTATCGATTGTCCGCCATCTCTTGGAATTCTGACCCTGAACGCATTGACTGCCGCAAAATCGGTTATTATACCGATTCAATGCGAATATTACGCTCTCGAAGGTGTCGGGCAGTTACTCAACAGCATACGGCTTGTTCAAAAAAATCTCAATCCTGATCTCGTTATCGAAGGTATACTATTAACCATGTATGACAGCCGTCTGAATCTGTCAAATCAGGTTGCCGAGGAAGTACGGTTATATTTTGAGGATAAAGTTTACAAAACGGTCATAACGCGGAATGTAAAACTTGGAGAGGCGCCTTCATTCGGTAAACCGATTATTCTGTATGATATTCTTTCCGCCGGTGCAAAAGCCTATCTCGAACTGGCAAAAGAGGTAGACACCCATGCATAGAAAAGCTCTCGGCAAAGGTCTCGATGCCCTCTTTAAATCCGAATTTCCCGATCAAAACATCGATGAGAAAAGTCCTTCGCGAAGAATTATCACTGTTTCGGTGAATGATATTCTCCCAAATCCCGAACAACCCCGTGATACAATTTCAGGCGAATCCCTCGAAGAACTGAAACAGTCGATAGCAGAAAATGGTATTTTAGAGCCTCCGGTTGTGCGGCGTAAAGGTGAATTTTTCGAACTTATAGCGGGTGAACGACGTTTCAGAGCAGCAAAAGATTTAAAGTTCGAGACCATCGAAGTTATTCTCATGGACGTCGATTCGGATGAGAAGATGCTGATACTTTCGATTATCGAAAATATTCAGCGGGAAGACCTGAATGCAATTGAAGAGGGCAGAGCATACCGTCAGATTATGAAACGTATGGAGATTACACAGGAAGAACTCGCCGATATTGTCGGCAAGAACAGAAGCACTATCGCCAATACGTTACGGTTATTGACACTTGCCGCAAAAGTCCAGAAAATGGTAAGCGATGGTCAGCTTGCACCTGGAAGCGCCCGTGCACTCATTACAGTTCAGGATGATGACCTCCAGTTTTCTCTCGCCCACAAAATAGCCTCCGAGGGTCTTTCCGCCCGTAAAGCCGAACAGCTTGTCAAAAAAACCCTGTCACATGAACCGCATGTTTCCTCACCGTCAGTCCTGTCACCGGCGCTCGATTCATTTCGCGAAAATCTCCAGAGGGTATTAGGGACATCGGTAAAAATCAAAGGTAACGAGAGTAAAGGTAAAATAGAAATAGCCTATAGTTCCAAAGATGAACTCGAACATATCTTTGAATCGATTAAAGATGGTACATCTATAAATTAATACCACAAAGCCATGTCAATTATGAACAATTCTGATTCGGCACGTCGCACATTCTGGCAGCAGATCATGGATGAGGGATTTGAATTCATGGAGTCTGTCAAACTCTATCCGATAGAGGAAAGTTGTGAAGACTTTACGTTTTTACCCGGAGCTGTTGACGAAGCACATGTTGAAGTTGAATTCTCCGATTCGCACATCGTACCGGGAATAGACCGGCAATTTTATCTTCGAAGCGGACTTATTCATCAATTTGTAGCGGCAGCACAAGAGTTGAATGATAACGGATTCATTCTTAAAGTCGAGGATGTTTACCGTACACGCACCATGCAGAAAGAACTGGCAGTCAAGCAATCCATTTTCGATAAGGTTGTCGAACGTGTGCAGTGGGAATTATCCGGTGGAATTCCACCTGTTCAGACTCTCATCAGGCGTCTGGCGGTACTTGTTGCGCAGTGCCCCAAAACCGGTACCCATATGTCGGGAAGCGCCATCGACATTTCGGTATTACACCGTGACAGCGGGAAAGAAGTAAATCGCGGCGCACCATACCTTGAGATGTCCGAACTTACTCCGATGAATACTCCCTTTATAGATCAGGAATGCAAAAGAAATCGTGACAGCATAAATGCGTTGATGCACAAACACAATTTTATCGCATACCCATACGAATTCTGGCATTACAGTTCAGGGGATGTCTTAGCTGAATTGATTGAAAACACCGGCAAGCCGGTTCGGTACGGCGCTGTTGACCGGAATCCTGAAACAAACGAAGTGAGCGCCATAGAAAATCCTTTAATACTCCTGAATTCGGTACATGAGATTACCCGAAGAATAGAACAGGCTTTGAGCAGATTACGTTAGTATGACCGGCGGGATAAACACATGCCTGACAACAGTGAATATAAAACCATACTGGGTATCGATCTCGGGTCTCGTAATGTCAAAACGGCGCGCTGGGAGAACGGTATTGTAATTTCAACCTCAACATTCGAGACCATTACCTTTTACAAACAGTTCGGCAGGCAATCGGAGGGCGGTTTCCTTATAGATCTTTCAGCGCCCGAATTTGCCGGAGTGAAAAAGGTAGTCGCTACCGGATATGGCCGTATGGCTGCATCGGTTACCGGCGCCGAAAACATCTCTGAAATCAGCGCACATTACTTTGGCGCCATATACCAGACAAATCTCAGAGATTTCACCCTTGTCGATATCGGCGGCCAGGATTTTAAGCTCATGTGGATCGAAAACGGCGATATAAAGGATTTTGCCACAAACGACAAATGCGCCGCTTCATCGGGACGGTACCTCGAAAACATGGCCCGTGTGCTCGGTATTACCCTCGAAGAAATCGGGCGTTATTACGAAGACCCGGTATCGCTTTCCAGCACCTGTGCAATTTTCGGAGAGTCGGAACTTATCGGCAAGATTGTCAGGGGTGAACCTGTTTCACGTTGTGCGGCGGGAGTCAATCGTTCCATTGTCGAGCGTTTTATGCCGTTTCTCAATCGTATGGGTGAGGGGCTTATCGTCCTGTCCGGGGGAGTCGCGCTCAACGGCGCTGTAGTGCGGCTGATGAAGGATATGACAGGTCGTGAGGTCACCGTGCTCGATGATCCGGTTCATAACGGAGCTATAGGGTGTTGTGTGAGTAAAAAAACTGTCTGAACCATGATTTGCATGATTAAAGGATTACCATGATAGAAAAGTGTCATTGCGAGGAGTGAAACGACGAAACTATCTTTATGAAGTGTTGCGATTTTTGATAGTTATTTTTTGTAGGGACAGGATATATCCTGTCCCTACACACTGATGATATTGGTTTGATTTTTTAAAAGCCCTCACCCTTTGAATTCCCTCTCCCAAAATTGGGCATAGGCTTTAGGTTAAGCGATTTTATAATGCTGTTGTAAAGGTTTCATATCATTAGTAAACTTGATTGGTGGCGGCATAGCATA
>JAFGMP010000521.1 GCA_016927495.1 Candidatus Latescibacterota bacterium
CTGAACCCATCCACCCAAAAACCGGATCCCCGGATATACGTTTTACTCCGGGATATGTATCTTATTCAATGGGCGGATGTTAATCACTGGGCAGCGACCAAAAGTCAGGCAGAATATGAAGCTGAAGAGGGGATACTTCATTAATTTGAGTGCTTGACAATTCCAGGAAAGCATTCCGTTCTCTATGAACTTATTCATTCGGGAGATTATACATGGATGTAACAGCGAATTGTGAAGATGTCTTATTCATCCCTCTCTAAAGGTTAGAGAGGGAATTAAAGGGTGAGTTATAGGAGAAGTGGATGGGAATAAGTTAGATTACACTCACCCCCTCGATCCCCCTCTCTCGCCCGCGAAAGAGGGGGAAGACTACATTGTGCCGCCATAAATGATGTTTATGAAGAATTAGGGTCGGGAGAATATACATGGTTATAACACAAAAACACTCGAGAAGGGCAGTTCTTAAAACAGGAATTGCCGCTGCAGCAGCAACAGCGCTTGCTGTTCCGGAAACGAAATCCCAGCAATCACAAATCCCGTCAACATGGGAACCCAAAAAGCCGGGCGAACTGAGAATTTCAGCGATATGCGGCGAAGATAACGTTGTGAGAGGTGGAATCAACGCGGTAACGCGAAATTTACCGAATTCAAAATTCTGGTG
The DNA here is from genome assembly GCA_016927495.1 of Candidatus Latescibacterota bacterium. Lineage (GTDB taxonomy): Bacteria > Latescibacterota > Latescibacteria > Latescibacterales > Latescibacteraceae > JAFGMP01. Next base: position 662 of record JAFGMP010000521.1, read on the forward strand.
GGCGGACAACTACAGACCCATAACACCGGATATGCTCAACGATACCGACTTACTCATCACCTATTATTCCAGTTATCTGTACAGCGAAGAAAATACCAGGGTAATAATCGATAATGTAACAAGCGGCCGTATGGGTTGGATAGCTCTCCACAATACACCATGGTTTACAAAAGGCAGTTTGAGTGATTTACTTGGTGTTGACTGTGCGCTGCACCGTGAAATCCAACCGGTTATAATCTGTAATTTAAATCAGAACCATCCGATAACGAAAGGTATAGAGCCGCATGTGATAAACCTGGACGAGCAGTTTGGTTTGATGTTAAGAAAACCGGACGATCCCGATGTAACCGTATTGTTCAAAAGTCAGGGTGTTCATGATAAACAACGGACAATACAGGGTGTTTGTGCGCAAAGAGGTAAAGGCAGGGTAGTTACCTTTACGCCGGGTCATTACAATTGGACTTTTGATAATGAAGCTTGTCAGGAAATACTCTGGCGGAGCGTCAACTGGGTGTTGAACCTGCCGATACCAAAGTTTTATGGGAATTATGAAAGTTTTATCTGGTAGGAAGGCTGAATTTTGGTGTTTATCAATTATAGTGTTTGAAAATTTTAAGAATTGTATACGGAAATACTTGCAAAAAGAACCCGGAAGAGGTACTATTCGTTAATTAGCAGGTTTATATTGTGAACTGTTATTTGTGAATTTGATAACTATGGAATATTGGAATAATTGTATTTTACATGTATTATCGGAGGCAAACTATGGTACATATCGGAAAAAACATCAGACTCTCTGTTCCCATCCTCCTTGTTTTTTTTATGAGCCTTTTGGGATGTTCGAAAGAGCCGCAAAATGTTGAAATCGGTTCTGTCAGCGTTGGCCCATATGGTGTCCTCCATAAAGGAGTTGTTACAAAAGAAGATCCGGTTACACCAAGTCCGTCGGAACAAAAGAAAAAAGAAGTGGCCGAACGTTTGGATACGGAAGGTCTCCTCTACACCGGCAAAGTGGTTGTCGACAGTGATAAAAAGATGCTTGAACCTCCTGAGAGTGTTGCCAAATATGCCGGAAACGGGTACATTCTGGCCAAAACACCGCCGGAAATCGAATTCGCTGTCATTCCGGTAGAGCCGATGTTTCTGGGCGAATCTCCTGTAAAATCCAAATCTTCCACCTCTAATAGTCCGGGTCCCTGGTCCAACTGGTGCCAGGCAAACTACGATACGAGAACAGGGAAGTTTTACTCGGCAGTCGGGGATCATGGTAAATATGATGCACACATTCTTCTGGTTGAATATGATCCGGGTGCTAAAAAAGTACGTTGTCTCCCGGAAGTCAATAAGGTTCTCGGAAGGGAGAAAACCCAGTTTTCCGAAGGGAAAATTCACGGCTGGCTTGATTTTTATCAGAGCAAAGACCTTGATTCACCTCATCTCTGGTATTGTACGTACTGGGCAAAGTACGATGAGCCTGACGAGGAGGATTATGAAACCGGTTATGACGGCGGTCATATCATGAGTTACGATGTGCTTACCGGAGATATAGTAGATTACGGCGTTCCCCTTGAACGGGCATCATGGCCGTATCATCGTGTCGACACAAAACGTGGCATCATGTATGCTGTGGGCATGTTCGGCGAATTCCTTGCATGGGACATCAATGAACAGAAAACCAAATGGGCGGGTTATCTTCCTCCCGGTATCGGCTGGTGGGTACGGGCTATCATGATCGATGAAGAGACCGGAATGGTCTATACCACGAATCTTAAAGATAATCCTGCCAATGAGATTAATATGATCAAATACGATCCGTTCAAAAATCGATTTTTTGAACTGAATTGCCATGTTCCAAAAGAGAGCACTACATCTACCAGGCGGAGTGGAAGTTACGGTACGATGCGTTCCCATATACCGAAACGCGAGAATATTGAGTTTGAAACGCCAAATTATTGTCATATACGCGCACAAACCCGTCGACGCGGCCCGGACGGTCTCTTCTGGTGCCTTACCTATAACGGCGAGATGTTTACGTTCGATCCTGTCAAAGAAGAGATTGTGAACAAGGGACCTGACTGGCCCGGTGCAGAGCGCTATACGACCTCTATGGACAGAAGTCCGGGTGGACGATATCTTTATTATCTTCCGGGTGCTCACGGGCATGGTTATACGGATGGCTCGCCGATTATACAGTATGACACAGGGACGGATACCATCAAAGTACTTGCATTCGTATATCCGTACTACTATGAGAAATACGGATATACACCGGGCGGAACATTTTCGATAAAGCTGGATGATAAAGGCGAACAACTTTTCATTCTCTGGAACGGCGCTTTCGTTGAGCATCGGGAGGGAAGAGGCGGAGATACATTCGGACAGTGCTCAGTAATGCTGGTAAAAATTCCCGAAAGCGAACGGATCGAATAACGACATCGAAGTTACCGGTGAGATTTTGGCGACATTGTACGTTTACAGTATCTTTAAATTAAGAAATCATTTAATCAGGCAAATCAAGGTTCAGACAATAAAAAACAAAGGGCAGGCACAGGGGCCTGCCCCTACGATGTGAAACATGTTTTGCTGTTTTTTATGTAGGGGTGAACCCGTGTGTTTGCTCTTTCTTTTATATCATTATTTCTTATCCTACTCCGGCTTATACACAAACTTGCCTTTTTTGTCGATATATGCCCAAACGCCGTCGGATTTGACCAGCGCGATACCGCCGTTGAAAGTTTTTGCATCCTCGAACTGCGGTTTGATGACGAGTTTGCCTTTTGTGTTGACATAGCCGAATAAGCTGTCCTTTTGAATTGTCGCCAACCCCTCGGAAAAAGCCCATGCATATTCGTATTCCGGTTTGATGACAATCTCACCTTTGGTATCGATAAACCCGAATAAATCGCCCGTCTTCACAACCGCAAAACCCTCGGAAAAATGCCATGCACCGTCATATACCGGTTTGATGACCACAGTTCCGGTTTTATCGATATATCCGCATTTCCCGTTGATTTTCACATAGGCCAGGCCATCTGTAAACATCCATGCGAATTCGAATTGCGGCTTGATCACCGTTTTTCCGGAGGTGTCGATATAGCCGTACACGTTGCCGACTTTCACCGCAGCAAGACCTTCGGAGAATTTACCGGCATCCTCATACCGTGGTTCGGCCACATACTTTCCCGCTGTATCGATATAACCGAAAGAGTCTCCTTTTTTCACCCGTGCAGGGCCGTCGGTGAATTCCCATGCCTGTTCGAACTGCGGTTTGATCACGATTGCACCGGACGTATCGATATAGCCGTACTCCCCGCGGATGTTTACCAGAGCGTAACCATGTGAAAACGGATTGGCAACATCAAATTGCGGTTCGATAATCATGGCGCCGGTGGTGTCTATGTAACCGTACCGGCCTTTAACGTTAACAGCGCAGAGACTCCCGGAGAAATCACCTGCATGCTGGTACTGCGGTTGGATGACGACATTGCCCGAACTGTCGATGTAACCGTAAAGTCCGTTTTCGATGATAAGGTGAAGACTGCGGGCATTGTTGCCGTGGGACTCATGAGCCGTATCGCAGCCAAACACAAGCAAAACAAGGCATAATGCCTGACTAATATGGTGTATTCGCATAAATAACCTCCTTTTATGTTCAGTTTACAGAATTGTTGAAAAAAAAGCAAGCTGTGTTATAGCGATGATGTTTGTTTGGATAAATTTGTTTATTATTTGTAATGCTCTATCATAAACTTATTGATCAATATATCGAAAGGGCGAACACCTGGGTTCGTACCTGTATATGTCGATGGCATTTTACCTCATTATGTGGGTAATTACCGATTCCGTAGGGTCAGAAAGGTATGTCTGCACAAAAAAATTGTTGCACAAAACCCCTTTTACTCCCTGCATGTCTCCACAATTTTGGCAACATGTATCGCTGTCGTGTCAAGGTAGCTGATGCCGATGTCCTCCGGTTTGAGAATCAGAGGCAATTCGGTGCAGCCCAGAATCAGACCCTCGATACGGTGAGTTTTCTCCAAACGTTCGACTATCGAAATAAACTGCCGTTTTGTCTCGCTTTTGACGATGCCGAATTCGATTTCTGAATAGAGCTTGGCGTGGATGTAATTCCGATCATTCTCTTGTGGAGTGACGATGGTAATTTCTTTTGGTTCGAAGACTTTGTGGTAAAAGTCCGATTCCATGGTAAACCGTGTGCCCATCAGACCCAGCTTACGCAGTCCTTTCACTGATGCATATTCGCAGGTTGCTTCCACAATGCTGAGCAGCGGCAGCGAGGTCTGCGCCTGTATCTGCGGGAACACCTTATGCGGGGTGTTTGTGGCGATTGCACCGAAATTTGCTCCGCTCGCGCGGAGGAGTTCGCACTTTCTTCCGATAAGGTCGGCTATGGCATCCCACTTTCCCTGTTCGGCAAGCGCTGTAAATGCCCACAGATCGATGCTTTCGATGCTCATTTCAGGATAGCCTTTCACGCTGCAGTCCGCTTTGAATGCCTCGATGATGCCTTTGTAATAAACAAGTGTGGATTCCGGGCCGAGACCGCCGATTATGCCTATTTTTTTCATAATTTATTTCTCCATGAATGTATATGTGCGCTTCCATGTGACAGTCTCGCCGGGAGCGATGTCGATTCCCATGAACATTTCCGGGCTGAGCACCTGGCCGTCTGTCCAGAAATTGATCTTTGCCAGCGGGTAATCGCCGCGAATGTCGACCGCAGCGCCGGTTTTGGTGTTGGTGATGATCACACGGTTCTGTTCCGGCGACGACCCGAATCCCAGAACATTGGTGAACAATGCCTTTTCGACATCTTTGAAGAACACGAGGGTATTGTCCCTGACTCCGGCTGTCGGCGAAAAATCGGCGGAAAGCGTGGGTGTAAAGGTGAAATCGATACGGTAGTCCGGGCCTATGAGGACATTGTCAATGGCGAAAAAGTTATGATTATACTGATCGGTGACGAGCCGCTGTGTGCCGGTGTTTTCCAGCGAATTGCCGATAAGGAGCGCCGGTTCGCCCGGCACCAGATCCATACGTTTGCGGTAGGTGTAGCTGTAGCCGTACCTGTCATGCAGGGTGTGGACGAACTCGATCCATGTGTCGCCGTAGTTGGCGCTCCATGTGCCGGGTTCCACAAGACGGTATTTTCCGTAAAAATGGTAACTGTCATCCCCCTCCGGTTTTTCCAGCAGGCCCACACCGATTTTCATGAACGTCTCGCCCGGTTTTGCCTCATCGAACCTGATGGCATCGAGTATGCCGAACTCTTCTGCGGTGCTCATGGCATGCTCGTTGTTGAGAGGATCATGGGGTGTGCAGTTCGACCGTTCCGAGAAATAGGTGTGGCCCTTATAGGTGAGCTGCCAGATCATGCCCGACCATTCCCACCGTGTGCTGCGGTAGAATCCCTGCTCACGGTCTGGAAGAAACACCGAGCACGACACCTGCCCGTTGGTGAGCAAAACATAGGGGTAACTGGCGGGTTTAAGGTTTTGTGATTCGGCTGGAGCGGTGTAAAAAGTCGATATAATGACAAACATAAATACCAATTGTTTCATATGGATTCTCCTGTTGTGGACGTTATTTAGGTTCGTATTTATACTACGGTTTAGAGGGGGCAGGAGGCAAGAGGTTTTTTGGTAGGGGTGGTTTGCGAACCGGCCCTACGTATTTCTGACCGTCAGATTTGAAATGTTAAAATAAAAATTGTTTCTAATGAACCCAGGGAATCAATTAACCGAAGGAAAAGATATGGTACGTTTCCTTTTTGAAAACAGGGCAACCACAGGGGGTTGCCCCAACATGTATTGTCCCGAAAGGTTGTGGGTAAATCCGTAGGGGCAGACCCGTGTGTCTGCCCTTGTTCGGATATCTATCCTATATGATCAACCATCCAGATTTTTCTTGACCTCCCTTCAATTACATCATAGTATGTTCATACAATTCTGGCCCTCACACAATTGTTGAATTAAATCTATGAAATACAACCCTGACATACATCATCGCCAATCCATACGTCTGAAAGGATATGATTATTCAGAAATGGGTGCGTATTTCATTACAATATGCGTTCAGAATCATATCTGTCTGTTAGGAAACATTGAAGACGGTGAAATGGCGTTAAATGATGCGGGGCGGTTGGTTGAAAAATGGTTGTGTAAAATCGAACAAAAATTTAAGGATGTGTTTTTAGACGTTTGTGTGATTATGCCAAACCATATCCATTGTATCGTGGTTTTGGGTAATTTCGTAGGGGCAGACCCGCGTGTCTGCCCTTATTCGAATAATGATCCAGATTTTATGGATAAACAATTCAACAAATTACGGGCAACCAATCCAAAACAGGGCGAACACATGGGTTCGCCCCTACAAAAAATCGTGCAATGGCTTAAAACGATGACGACCAATGAATATATAAACAATGTTAAACACAATAACTGGCCGCCATTCAATAAAAAATTATGGCAGCGCAATTATTACGAACATATTATTCGAAACAGAAACGAATTGATACAAATCCGTGATTATATAATCGACAATCCATCGCAATGGGATAACGACGAAGAAAATCCGGATAACATTTCGGAAATTTCGTGAATTGTTGGCGCATCAATTGCTGCTTTTAACTCAAAAATACAACGAATATAAAAAC
>JAFGMP010000084.1 GCA_016927495.1 Candidatus Latescibacterota bacterium
CCAAAACAGACGTAGGGACAGGATATATCCTGTCCCTGCTTTACGAAAAATATCAACATACTATTATAATTCAAGCAAACCGTCAAGTATCTTTTCCGGCACCTCAAATACTGTCCCGTGCCGTGCACCCTCGGGAAAACTCACCTTAGATGAAATATCGTCCCAGTTTTTTAAATCTTTTGTAATGACGGCCCCGTATTCCCCTTCACGATATTTATCGAAATAAACATACCATGAATCACCGATCATCATCGCCGTCGGACCTTCGGCCCAATAATCACCGGTTATCGGCTTCGATGGAATATCGTATGGTCCGGGTGCTCTCCATGCCGAGGTCCAGCGTATATTTTTTTGGGGAGGATTAAGCCGTTCATCCTTAAAAAACATTATGTAGGTACTGCCTGATTTTATGATAGTTGCATCGATTACATTAAAGCCGGGATCATAGAATAATTCGGTCGGAGAGAAAGTCTTAAAATCTTTTGTTATGGTGAAATATATACGGTGATTATAGTTGTCCTCGCTGCTTTTTGCCGTTTTATCGAACCGGCCGGGAATTGTTGTCGACCAGAAAATCAGATACTGTTCAAAATCGCTGTCGTAAAATAATTCCGGAGCCCAGCAGTTACGGGCTGTCGGTTCATGGCCCATGACCGGTATAGCAAGTTGTTCCGACCAGTTGACTAAGTCCGGTGAGTTTGCATACCCGATAACCGTGTCGGTCCATGAGGTTGTCCACACCATATGGAACAGTCTGTCCGGCCCGAATGTGATGCAGGGGTCACGCATCAGTTTGTCTTTTCCTACATTCGGTGTGATCAGGGGCTTATCACTGTTGAGAGAGTCCCATTTCAGACCGTCACGGCTATATGCCAGATGGAGCCCGTCCTCGCCGTTACCTTTGAAGTATGAAAAAAGGTAATATGATTCTGCACCTCCATCACTTTTACCAGTTTCCGGTACTATGACCATATAAAGTAACAATAGAAAAAATGTCGCTGGGCATACAACAAGCAATGTTCTGCGCGGCATAATTAAATCCCAACTATGTTCAAACTATGCTTCCAATTCCAGAAACGCGAGCGTGCTTTTCAGTGTTCTGTTGACAATTCTCTGTATATCTATATCAAATCGCTGCATAAATTCAATTGCGTTTTCGAAATTACCCATTTCGTGAAAAATATGGCCGTCGGAGTTAACCGCAAGCTTCGTACCTTTGGTCTTTGCCAGTTCAAGCATCCGTGCCAGGCTGTTGGCTTCGATTTTATCCGCTTTGATGTGGGCGTTATTGACTTCGAGTGCGGTACCTGTTTCAACCGCCACATCGGTCAATGCATCGAGATCTACGGAGAAAGCGCTGTGGTAAGGATGCGTTATGATCTTGATGGAAGGATTTTTCCTCATGGCATTGATCAGCGCATGTGTGTTTGTTTTTTTCCCCGGATCGACTTCAAACGCATGATGCTGGTGGAGCCCAGTAAGGATAGCTTCATATGAAACACCGGCAAATACCGGCAGATCGATATCACCGTCGACAGTCATTACCGAAGCCTCGATACCTTTGAAAATCCGGATATCATCGATAACTGAGGGTACACGCCGTATCAGAACGGAAAAATGTGATCTTGGTGTACCCAGGGCCGGACCGTGATCGGTAAGAGCGAATCCTTTGATACCTCTTTTTTTCATTATGGATACAATTTCGAGGAGAGTATGGAATCCGCAGGTGCTTCGTATGGAGTGAACGTGTAAATCACAATCAAACATACTGTTATTTTCTCAATATTTATTCAACATAGGTATCTTCGAGCGTATCCACCGTTTCAGGACGTTTATAGTTCTCGATGGCATTCCGTATCATTGATTTCAGGTCATCGATCTTCACACGGGTTTGATCCATGCTGTCACGATCCCGGACTGTGACGGTGTTATCTTCCTTTGTCTGGGAGTCAACTGTCAGACAGTACGGTGTCCCCGCTTCATCCATACGGCGATACCGTCTGCCTATCGAACCGCCCTCGTCATAGAATATGGGAAACGCTTTTTTAAGTTCCTGCTGAATTTCACGGGCTATTTCAGGCATGCCGTCACGTTTGACAAGGGGAAAAACCGCTGCTTTGATGGGTGCGATCAGCGGAGAAATTCTCATGACGACACGAGTTTCCTTCTCACCGGGTTCCTCTTCATAAGAATCGGTAAGAATTTCGAGCATGGTACGGTCGCAGCCCGCCGAAGTTTCGATGATATAGGGAATGTAACGCTCATTGGTTTCCTGGTCGAAGTAGCTCATATCTTTGCCTGAGAACTCGGTATGACGTTTCAGGTCGAAGTCGGTGCGGTTATGGACGCCCTCTAATTCAGACCAGCCGAACGGGAAGCGGTATTCTATGTCGAATGCCGATTTGGCGTAGTGAGCAAGTTCATCGGGACCATGCTCATGCCAGCGGAGACGTTCAGGTCTGATTCCGAGACGCATATGGAAATTCCAGCGCTGTTGTTTCCAGTGCTCCATCCACGAGTCTGCCTCCTCAGGTTTGACAAAGAACTGCATTTCCATCTGCTCGAATTCACGCGACCGGAAAATAAAATTACCGGGAGTGATTTCATTTCGGAATGCTTTACCGATCTGGGCGATGCCGAACGGGATTTTCTGCCGCGAGGAGTTATATACATTGAGGAAATTGACGTATATCCCCTGGGCTGTTTCAGGGCGAAGATAGGCGATCGATGCAGAGTCCTCGACAGGTCCGATGTGGGTTTTGAACATCAGATTGAACTGCCGGACATCGGTGAACTCACCGCCGCATTCCGGGCACACATCAGTGGTTAACTGGTCGGCGCGGAACCGGCGTTTGCATTCCTTGCAGTCCACCATGGGATCATGAAAACCCTCGACATGGCCGGATGCTTCCCAAACGCGGGGGTGCATGATGATCGCGGCATCGATACCCTCGATGTTTTCGTTCTCCTGCACCATGGCTTTCCACCAGAGCTGCTTGATGTTGTTTTTTACCTCGACGCCGAGGGGGCCGTAATCCCAGCATGCCGATTGCCCGCCATATATTTCCGATGACTGATATATAAACCCGCGCCGTTTGCACAGACTCATAAGTTTTTCCATTTTAACCGGCATTTTGTTCTTGTTTGGTTTTGCCATGTAGCCTCCGAAAAAAAATAAAATTTATTTTAAAAATGTGTAATTTACTCAAAAACAAATTTCACCATTATATTGCGCTTTCAAGCTTCCTCATAAAAGCCAGAGATTTTGGCGGTCGTGATGACCCCGAATGATATGCCAGAAACTGGAGTATGGTCTTCTCCACCTCGTGTTTCTGGTCTTTCCCGATGCTGAGATTCGGTAAATCCGTTTCTTTTGCATCCAGAAGGCTCTGCATGACCATCAGTGAACCGGCACTCACACGGATTCCGTATCTGTTGTCCGGTGAGGTACATGAACACAATACGCCTCCGTCCTCAAAACTGAAAAATACCGATGTGCCCTTCGGTTTTTTACCGCAGTTATAACATGAATCGAGCGAGGGACGGTAACCTGTGGTTTCAAGCAGACGCATCATGAACCGCCACAAGTGTTTGTCCGCATCTTTTTTTCTCCCCGATTCGAGATCGTCGAGAGATTCGACTACCAGCCTGAACGTTCCCGCAGAAACATCCTCTTCAGCGGTATGAAACTGGGCAATCTCCACCATGCAAGATGCAACCGAAAGCATTTTTAAATCATCTTTAATATTTAAGTATGATTTTTCAATCTCGGCGCTCGTCAAGGTCTGAATATCACGTGAACCCTTATCATAATATATGGTATCGATCAACGTCACCGGTTCGAGAGATGCGCCGAATTTACTCTGGGGACGGCGCGCTCCTTTTGCCATAACCTTCACAAGCCCGTACTTTTCTGTAATAAGCGATACAAGCTTCGATGAGTTAGACATCCTCATAGTTTTCGTGACTACGGCGCGAGTCGAGCGGATACCCATCAGTCCAACCTGACAATCGGGAGTTTTATGTCGGGTGTCACCGTTCCGGCGCTGATAATGAGTTTCATTGCATCCTCGACACTCATTTCGAGTCTTATCAGTTCTTCCTGCCGAATAAAAACAAGAACACCGGATGTGGGATTCGGAGTTGTAGGAATAAAGACACTGCTGACATCATGACCTATTATTCGGCAGAATGGTCCGTCACATCGCCGAGTAATAAAACCGATGGAATACATGCCTTTTCTGGGATATTGCACAATCACAGGTTTTTGAAAAATTATTCCTCCGCCTTTTGCAAAAGAATCCGATAATTGCCTCACAGCAATGTAAATTCTGTTAACAAGTGGAACGTAATTAACCGCTTTTTCCCATAAATCTAAAAATTTTCTTCCTGCATATTGACGACCAATCCAGCCGATAAGTATTACAATGATCGTTAAAGTAATCGCACCAAGGCCCGGTGGAGTAGGCATTTTAAGTCGGGCAAACACATATTTTGTGTAAAATCTCCCGAGTATACCATCGAAAACCCTGAAAACCTGCATAAAAACCCAGATCGAAACCACTGTCGGCGCCAGAATCAGCAATCCTGTGGTGAAATAATTCCTGAGTTTAAATACGAAACCTATTTTGCCTTTTGACTCTTTTTCGGACATTTTATTCTTTCGTTTCCCCGCTGTCGGGAAGTGTTATCTGAAAAATTTCCTCACCTTTGCCAACCATACCATAATCTCTCCGCGCTATTTCCTCGATATATGCAGGATCATTGAGCAGACGTTCTCTTTCGAGCTTAAGGCTTTCCATTTTTTGCAGAGCCTCTTTCAATGCCCGTTCTTCCTGACGCTGCATTCTGACAAGCCGCAGAACATTCGTCATCCGCAGACCTGTAACATATAGAAAATACAACAGAATAATCAATAAAATCGAGACTAAAATGTACCATCCCGGTTTTCTTTTTAATTTTCGTTTGGGGGTGTTCATCATCCAACATACTTGTTATTTATAAATTTCGTTTGGGTCAAACACACGTTCTGCAACGACCGAATAGTTACCGTTCTCACGATTGACCGCACGAAAAAAGCATGATCTGTAGCCTTTATGACAGGCGGCGCCCAGTCCTTTCGGTGTTACCTTAAAAAGTATCACATCGGCATCGCAATCAACGAATATCTCATCGACTTCCTGGATATTACCCGATGTTTCACCTTTTATCCATAGTTGCTGCCTGGATCGCGACCAGTAGGTCATGATGCCTGTTTTCAAAGTCTGCTTCAGACTTTCAGGGTTCATCCAGGCAAACATAAGTACGTCGCCTGTTTCGGTATCCTGCGTAATAACTGGAACAAGCCCCTGTTCATTATATTTTATAGTATCGATATCCAACATTTTCTCCAAATGTAATAATCATTTAAATTTTATACTGTGTTTTTCGTCACTGCCGTATAGTACCATTCCCATATACCACCCATTTATAAGTGGTAAGGTCGGCAACGCCCATCGGCCCGCGGGCATGAAGTTTGTCCGTCGATATGCCGATTTCAGCGCCAAGGCCATACTCTCCACCATCCGAAAAACGTGTGGACGCATTTACTATTACCGATGATGAATCGACATTGGTAACGAAATATTCTGCCGATGTTATATCTGATGTCACAATTGCTTCGGTATGGCTTGAAGAGTATGTGTTGATATGCTCCACAGCCTGTTCGAGAGAATCGACAATCCGTACTGCAAGTATCAGGTCGAGATATTCTGTATACCAGTCATCATCGGTCGCTACTTTCATATCGGTCACTATTTCCCGCGAGCGATCACAGCCCCGAAGCTCGACACCTTTCGCTTGAAGTTCTCCGGCCGCACGGGGAAGAAAATCACCGGCTATATCATTATGCACCAAAAGTGTCTCAGCCGCATTACACACACCGGGACGCTGTGTTTTTGCATTAACCGTAATTGAAATCGCATTTTCGATATCGGCGTATTTGTCTATATATACATGGCAGTTGCCTTCAAAATGCTTGATGACGGGTATCTTTGCTCCATCGACAACAGCTTTGATAAGCCCTTTCCCGCCGCGGGGGATCAGAAGATCGATTATTCCGGCAGCTTCTATCATATGTTTTACACCGTCATGGTCTGTTTTTTCAATGAGCGATATCGCGCCATCGGGAACTCCCGCCGAAACAGCAGCTTGATTAAGCAATTCGGCAAGAACACAGTTGGAATTAAGCGCTTCCTTTCCACCTCGAAGAAGTATCGCATTCCCGGCTTTAAGGCACAAACCTGCCGCATCGGCAGTGACATTCGGCCTTGATTCATATATGAAACCGATGAGACCGATTGGAACGGTCATTTTACCGACACGTATGCCTGAAGGCCGCTGCACCATATCTGTCAATCTGCCGACAGGGTCGGGGAAAGAAGCGACTTCACGGAGTCCGTTAGCCATACTCCCGATACGAACATCGGTAAGTGTCAGACGGTCAATCATAGCATTGGAAAGGCCGCTTTTTTTTGCCGCTTCAAGATCTTTTTGATTTGCATCCTGAATCTTCGCTTTCTGATTGATAATTACTTCAGCCATAGACAGAAGAGCTTTATCTTTAACAGCGCTTGGCAGTCCGGGCATTTTAGCGGCGGCTTTTTTCGCTTTTTTCGCTTTTTCAATTACATGATCGTATATGTCCATACTGCATCCCCTCGCTTTATGTGATTATTTCCGTATGCACCATGTCATTACGGTGAATCACCGTATTACCGTTAGTATATCCTAATACGCCAACAATTTCATCGGTATGCATGCCCATGATTTTACGTATTTCAACACTGCTATAGAGCGTAACTCCTCTGGCTACCTCTTCTCCATCGGGATTTACCACAGCAACAACATCACCTATGTCGAATGTTTTTTCCACTCCGGTAATTCCCTTCGGCAACAGGCTTGCATTTTTACAACAGACGGCTTTTGCGGCTCCTTCATCGATATGAATACGGCCAAGTACTTTAGCGGTCATAGCTATCCAGTGGCTGCGGGCATTAAGTCTGTTTCCCTCAGCACAAAAAAGAGTCCCGACTTCATCGCCATTCAGTATCTGGGAAAGTTTCATTTTACGACCATTGGCAATGATCATTTTCCCGCCGCCGCTCATAACTCTTTTTGCAGCTTCGATTTTGGTGCGCATACCTCCGACTGCCGCTTTGTCGCCTGCTCCACCCGAAAGCTTCTCGATGTCGGAATTAATTTGGGTTACCAGCGGGATAACCGTACCCGACCCCGATTTCGGCTCACGGTCATACAAACCGTCCACATCGGTGAATAAAACCAACAGATCGGCATTAACAAGACTCAAAACATATGCTGATAAATTATCGTTATCTCCCACATTGACTTCTTCTGTACCTACGCTGTCATTTTCATTAATTATTGGTACTACATTCATTCGGAGAATTTCATTCAGCGTGTTGTGGACATTGACATATCGTTTGCGGTTATTTATATCATCGATTGTCAGCAATACCTGAGCTATCGATATACCGAACATACCCAGGGCTTTTTCAAAAGCGTTCATCAGAAGATTCTGGCCTATCGATGCGAGCGCCTGAAGCTGCGGTATGGATTTGGGTCGTTGAAGAATATTCATACGGCCCATACCGGCTGCGATAGCTCCGGAACTGACAATAACAATTTCATAATCCTGTTTTCTAAGATCGGCGATATCAAGCGCCAACCGTACCAAAGCCTCGGTATCGAGTGTATACGGCCCGCTGGTAAGCATTTTTGTTCCGAGTTTCAGAACGACACGCCTTACACTTTCAAGCTTCTCTTTTCTGTCGGATGTTTTCAGAGTTTTTTCCCTTCCAGCTTTAGGTATTTTATCAGTTCTTTTACAAGCTCGTCAAATTCTTCGGGCAACAGGCTTTGAGCGCCATCGCTGAAAGCTTCCTCCGGGTTGGGATGAACCTCTACCAGAAGCCCGTCCGCACCGCAGGCGACAGCCGCTTTGCTCATCGGTATAACAAGATCATGTATTCCGGTTCCATGGGATGGATCAACTAATACGGGCAGATGAGTACGGCTCTTTAACAGAGGTACTGCCGAAAGGTCAAGAGTATTGCGTGTCGCCGTTTCAAACGTCCGAATCCCACGCTCGCAAAGGATGATGTTGGGATTACCCTCACTTGCAATATACTCGGCTGCCATGAGAAAATCCTGTACCGTCGCCATCATTCCGCGTTTCAACATAACCGGCTTATTTATTTTACCAAGATCCTTGAGAAGCGCATAGTTATTCATATTGCGCGCCCCGATTTGCAGGATATCGGCATATTTTGCAACTAGAAGCACATCGGTTGGTGTGATAACCTCGGTAACAATCTTCAATCCGGTGATATCGGACGCTTCCTTGAGCAGCTTCAAGCCCTCTTCCTCAAGCCCCTGGAACGAGTACGGTGATGTCCTCGGTTTGAATGCTCCCCCTCTGAGATATTGAGCGCCTGCTTTTTTGACTGCTTTTGCGGTTGTTATGATCTGGTCACGGTTCTCGACAGAACACGGTCCGGCAATCAGCATAAACTCATCTGCCCCGACAGTATGCCCGTCGATGGTAATGACTGTCGGTTTGGTTTTTAGTTCCTTTCCAACAAGCTTGTACGGTTTAAGAATAGGCATTACCGTTTCCACACCGGGAACGCTGGCAAGTGATTCAAGGCGGAATTTCCCCCGCTCATCACCGATAGCTCCTACGACTGTTCGTTGTTCCCCATATATTGGATGCGGTGTGTAACCAAGCTGTTTTATACGGTCGATAACATGATCTATCTGTTCTTTGGACGCATCTTTTTGCATTACGATAATCATCTGAATTCACTCCTTATGACATTGATAATATACACGTGACGGTGCAAGATTTTGATGTGATTTATTATCCGGTGCGGGAAATTAGAGCCTTACCGTGACTCCACGTTCCGCGAGATACTCCTTTGTTTCCCGAACGGAGTACTCGCGGTAATGAAAGATAGAGGCGGCGAGGGCCGCACTTGCACCTCCCGAGGTCAATGCCTCGTGGATATGTTCGAGATTTCCGCATCCACCCGATGCGATAACCGGAATATTGACAGCATCCGCAACAGCCCTGGTCAGTTCGATATCATAACCGTCTTTTGTGCCGTCACGGTCCATGCTTGTAAGCATAATTTCCCCTGCACCGCGCTGTTCGACCTCACGGGCGAATTCGATGGCATCGATGCCGGTGGGCGTTCTGCCTCCGTGGGTATGCACCTCGAAATAACCGCATTCGCCTTTCGGTGTGGTTAACGACCGCTTCGGGTCGATTGCCACAACGATACACTGGTTTCCGAACCGCTCGGCACTTTTATTGATAATGTCCGGCATTGTAACTGCAGCCGTGTTGATCGAGACTTTGTCGGCCCCGGCTTTTAGTATCTCACGGATATCCTCGACGGTTCTGATGCCGCCGCCGACGGTAAACGGAATAAACACTTCCTCGGCAACATGGCGAACCATATCGAGCACAATGGCACGGTCATCGGATGATGCGGTTATGTCGAGAAATACCAGTTCATCGGCCTGTTCGGTGTCATAGAACCGTGCCTGCTCCACCGGATTTCCGGCATCTCGCAGATTGACATAGTTAATACCTTTGACCACACGGCCTTTATCGATGTCCATACAGGGGATAATACGTTTCGCTATCATTAACTGTCAATTCCGGGTTAAAAAATATGTTCAAAGTTCAATACATTATCAGATTCAATCGGAAAAATTTTCATCATGAGCATCATTTCATCATGGTTATCTGCAAAACATGCGTTCAGACATTTTTTTATGCATTTCAGCCTACCAATAATATACCTCTCATTTTGCCACAACTATAATTCTCTTCGGCGAATTCGCTTTTTTTCGATAATAATGATCGAATGTGATAAATCCTGAAGAGAAACCGTTTGAAACATACGTTCCATTCTTTCAATCATTTCTGTAGCACTGTAATTTCCACCCCGAAAAAGAATTAGTCCTATCTTCTCAATACCATGTAAAGCAAGAAGTCTTGGAAAATCAAGATCAGCCGTTATTATTATCCCGTTTTCATTAATAGCGTATTCAATGATTTCTTTATCCGATGATTTAGCCATTCCCACGTTCATGACATGTACTGCATCGTAGCCACTCTCAGCAAGATATTCGGCCAATCGTGGGGATAAAGGCATGTCTATGATAAATCTCACGTTGATAATTCCACAGTTTCTTCTTCAGCAAGCCACGCAGCGTACAATAGAGCTTCCTGGATATCCTCTTTTTCAAGATACGGATAATCTTTCAGAATCGTCTCCGTTGTCTCACCGGAAGCTAAAAGGCCGAGAAGACGTGAAACCGGAATACGCAACCCACGTATGCACGGTTTTCCTGTGCATACGGCAGGATCAATAGTTATTCTCTTGAATTTCATAGGGAGTCCTGTGTTTAATCGTCTTTATTATCCAACAATGAATTTTCGTGTTGTCTGTGATTGTGTATCATTACTTCAAAACCATCATCGGGCTCACCCGGCCATGTTCCAAATAATGCGGAAACGTCAAATGATGGATCGACACCCTGGGTTTTTGCCAGATCATCAAGAGTTCCAAGTTTTAGTAAACCACAATCTTTGTTATAATTATTGTTCAATTTTCTTTTAAGTCATAAAAGCCATTAATTCTTTTATTAAATATGTTAATTTCTTCCTGGTGATTGATATCAAACATCTGCGTAACTGTTTCAGAAACCATTATAATTGTTATAAAGGAAGTTTCGAAAGTTCTTTCAATGTTTTTCTTACTTGGACCAACATAAATTTCTATTTTCCCATTATCAGTTTTATTCAAAAATTCTTCCTCTAATCCAAATATTGTCGGATGAGTCGCTTGACTTAGGAGATTGTATGTCATTTTATGAAAATCAGTTAGATTGGCTTTTTCAACAAGTTTTCCAGTTTTGATGAGATTGTTTCTTTTTTTATTGTATGCATTTTTTAATTTATCATATTCTGATTGATTATAATTATTTGACTTTTTTATTATGTCTGCTTCATAACCCTTTATTTTCATAATTAATTTTTGTGCTTCATCATGTTTCAAATAATCTTTTATAAAATCTTCGTCATTATTTAGCGCTTCAATTACGTACATTGTTTCAATCATACATCTTAATAACATTGTTGCTTGTGTTTGCATTCCTCTTTCAAGTAAAACGACAATACCATCAAATGTATTTAAAACTCTTGTAAACAATAGCTTTAATATGAAAAATTTTGCATCATTATTTGTTGATGATTCATTACAATTAGTATTAAAAATTTCAAATAGCAGCGAATATCCAAATTTATTCATTTCTTCTGATAAGGCGAAATAATCTTTATATTTTGACCGAGTTTGGGATATGGAATTATCAACTTCTTTACTCAAAAATCCAAATTTATCTAACTGAGTCATTTTACATTATCCCTGTAATGAACTCAACCGACAAACACCCCTCGACAGCTTCGTAAATATTTTCAAGGAGTTACTCAAAAGTATCTCCCTTATTTTCACAACAGTTGATTGCGGGTACTTCCACCAAGTAATCGCCTTCTTCAGCAGTATGAATTATAAATTTATACTTGTTTAATGCCTTCCTGCTTTTCATCATCCACCCACTCTGGAAGCGGTTTTCCTGTCGCCATACTATAAATTGTTTCCGGGGCAATGTCTACATCTCCGGGCCAGCATAGTACCCCAAGCTCTTTATTAACATAAACCTGTTTGAAATAGTTTAAATCTTTAAAAGCGACAGAAAACTCCACCCTCATGGATAAACCGATGTAGATCGACAATTCCTTTTTCGCCCGTTTCAAATGTTACTTCTAATGTATAATCCTCAATATATCTCACCGCTGTGGCATCCACCAACATCTTAACATCCTTATTCCAAGGGTTCAATTGCAAAGAATATTGACTTTTCAATTATTTTTCCACCCAATCAGGCAACGGTTCACCGGTTGCAAGGCTATATATAGTTTCCGGGGCTATATCCACATTATTAGGCCATGTAAGTACACCATGAACTAAATAAACCTTTCTGAAATATTCAATATCTGAAAATTTACTGAACACCCCACCTCTTTTGGCATAATTGCTCAGATCAGCTATGCCTTCTTTACCGTTTTCAAAGGTAAGATGTAAACGGTATTCGTCAAGATAAGTTAATTTAGTTATATTCCAATACACAAGTAACCTCTCAGTCAAGCGGCTTAATTTTAAACAGAGGTTTATCTTCACATGCAAGATTCCATTCTTCAAACAATTCATCTTTATGGATCGCTGTCCATTCCATCACAAATCCCAATACTCTTGGAGGAAGTTTCCCTTTTATCAAAGTAAAGTCTTCTATTCTGATAAGAGCTTCAAATTCACCATATTCAGCATGAAAATGCGGCGGAAAATGCTCATCGTAATACATCTTGATAATAATACCAAAAAATCTGCTAATCTCAGGCATATCAACCCTATATAAATATAATTTTTACTAAGCTATTTCAATGGCTTCTCTCAAATCAAATTTGCCTTCATATATGGCTTTTCCGGTGATAACAGAATCGACTCCGTACTTCTCTATACTTTTTAACGCCCAAATATCATCGAGAGACGACACACCGCCTGAAGCGACCAACTTCAGGCCGGTTTCACGAGCCATACGTTCGGTTTCGGCGATATTCGGGCCGGTCAGCATACCGTCACGGCTGATGTCGGTGTAGATAATCCGTGTCACACCGAGTTTCTTCATATCGAGGCCGAGTTCAACCGCAGGCCGTCCTCCATCCTCAGCCCAGCCCCGCGTTTTTGCTATGCCGTTCGTGGCGTCGATACCCACGACAATCTTTTCGGGGCCGTATTTGTAGATTGCCGCTTTAACAAGCCCGGGATTTTCCACTGCGACGGTTCCCAGAATCACACGGCTGATACCCATGTCAAGCAGTGTATCGATGCGGGCCATGTCACGAATTCCGCCGCCGAGTTCGGCGTCCATGTCGACATGTTCCACGATTGCGCGGACAGCATCATCATTGACGCCAAAACCCTCGAAAGCGCCGTTCAGGTCGACTATATGCAGCAGGCGTGCTCCGGCTTCCTGCCATCTGAGCGCCATTTTCCACGGGGTATCGGAGTACACGGTTTCATCCTCCATACGTCCCTGAAGGAGCCGTACACACTTTCCGTCCTTTATATCGACTGCGGGGATTATAATCATAGTTAAAAGTTTAAGGTTGATAATCCGGTAAAAATCAAAAATTATTTTCTCAATTCTGTAATTATGTATAATTTATTGTTACCCTCACCCTCCGAACTCCCTCTCCCACGTTTCACGCGGGCGATGGAGAGCCATTACCCGATCGTAAGAACTGGCTCCCTCTCCCTCCGGGAGAAGGGAATCAATGGGGTGAGGGCATGTTTATATCAAATTTATCAATTAAATAAGTTACTTATGAAAAATTTATAAATAAAGTAAACAACAATTTTTACCTGATTTTGGTAAAATTTTCAAGAATTTTGAGCCCTTTGTCCTGGCTTTTCTCCGGGTGAAACTGAATACCCCAGATGTTATCACGCCCGACAATCGAAGCATAATCGATGTGGTAATCGGTTTCGGCAATTACATCCGTTTTTTCCAGCGGATCGACATAGTACGAGTGGACAAAATAAAAATAAGAGTGATCGGGAATATCCTTCATTATGGGATCTTCACGTCGTATGTGCGCCTGATTCCAGCCTATCTGCGGAACAAGCCCTTCGGCAAAGAGCCGTACGCTGCCCTTGAATATATCGAGCCCTTTGTGAGTACCTTTTTCCACGCTCTCGGTGAATAAAACCTGAAGCCCGAGACATATACCGAGAAAAGGGATACCGTTCCCGACTGATTCGAGAATAGCCTCGTCCGTACCGTGTTCACGGATGTTTTTCATAGCATCACCGAATGCTCCGACACCCGGCAGAACAATGTGTGAGCTGCCACGGAGGTCTTCCGGCCTGTCGCTTATCCTCACTTTTGCGCCAACCCGTTCGAATGCTTTTCGCACACTACCGAGATTAGCCATCCCGTAATCTATGATCGTAATCAATTGTTGCTCCTCAATAATCAACTTATACATATACTATTGGATAGTTATATTTCATCATCCCAACCCTAACTTTTCCTCCCGACCTCCTTCTCTTCCCTGAAAAGAGGGAGGAGATTGGCTACCCCTGAATTTTATACTCGACATTTTCCCCTCTTTAAATTTTTGAGAGGGGGATAAAGGGGGTGAGTTTAACACTTCGGTTACTCGATACTTAAGTTATGTCTTTTAACGCCCGAGTTCTTTCGATTTATGCGTGGCCGCCCCCACAGCCTCTATCAGCGCCGACCGGAACGCATGGGCTTCCAGAACCGATATACCCTCGATTGTCGTACCACCCGGCGATGTAACCATATCTCTCAGGGCCGAAGGAGCGATGTTGCGTTCAAGAACCATTTTTGCAGCGCCGAGAACCGTTTGTGCCGCAAGCCTGAGAGCAGCCGAACGCGGTAATCCCACTCTGACTCCGCCGTCTGTAAGCGCATCGATAACAAGGGCAACATATGCCGGGCCGCTCCCCGAAAGGCCGGTAACGGCATCCATTAAATATTCCGGCACCTCCACAGCATACCCGAGAGCGCCCATTATCTTCTGGGCTGTTTCTACATGATTATCACCGGCGTTTTTACCACGGGTTAGTGCGCTTGCACCCTCACCGACCATACAGGGGGTATTGGGCATTACGCGAACAACCGGTTTATCGGGCACAACAGTTTCGATTTTTTCGGTACTGATACCGGCGGCAATCGATATTATTAACGTATCCGGTGATATGTTCACAAGCTCGCCGAGTACATTTCTAACGATACCGGGTTTTACACCAATAATCACCGTGTCGCTTTGTGTTCCGACCTCAGCAATGGAGTCGAGCACTCTGCAGCCATCTTCAGCGGCATTTTTACACGAATTCGGATCGGTATCGTATACACAGATATTTTTAGCATCAAATATGTTCTTTCCGATGAGACCCCTTATTATTGCGGAACCCATATTGCCGTAACCGATTATACCAAGAGTGTCTGATAACATAGCTACCCCCATGCCAAAGAATTTACTTTTATCAGAATTTAAACAAAATGCAGCCATCCGTGACGATCATTGATCTTACCTGACACTATCTTGAAAAATTCCGTCTGTAGTTTTTCGGTAATCGGCCCGCGGACACCATCGCCGATCTTGACCCGGTCAACTGAACTTATCGGCGTTACCTCGGCCGCTGTTCCCGTAAAGAAAACCTCGTCGGCTATATAGAGCATTTCCCTGGGAACAGGTTGTTCGATCACGGGAATATTCATGTCTTTCGCAAGCGTAATAATCGAATCTCGCGTAACTCCCCTCAGAATACTCGCAGCCGGAGAAGGTGTATATATGGCGCCATCCCGTATGAGAAAAATGTTTTCTCCCGATCCTTCGCTAATCATGCCGCTGGTGTCGAGACCGATGCCTTCATGAAAACCGCCTGCAAGCGCATCGATCTTAATGAGTTGACTGTTCATGTAGTTAGCGCCGACTTTTGCAATATTAGGCATTGTATTTGGTGCCAGACGATTCCAGGACGAAACACATACATCCACACCTTTTTCGAGAGCCTCTGCGCCAAGATAAGCGCCCCAACCCCAGACAGCTATCACCGTGTCGAGCGGGCAATGCGCAGGATTTACCCCAAGCTCGCCATATCCGCGAAATACGATAGGCCGGATATAACAGGAGTCGAGTTTATTGACCCGTATCGTTTCAAGAGTTGCTTCGACCAGTTCATCAATTGTGTACGGGGATTCCGTCCGGTAAATTTTCATGGAATCCACAAGTCTACGCATATGGTCTTTCAAACGAAAACAGGCCGGCCCCTTGACTGTCTTATAACATCGCGCACCTTCGAAAAATGATGAACCGTAATGAATCGCATGGGATAATACATGAATCTTTGCGTCTTCCCAGTTGACAAATTCGCCGTTAAACCAGATTTTATCGGCTTTTACCATTCCCATGTATGTTCCTCCCGGGATCAAACCGCTTAAATAATGAAAAATAAGTAAAAATATTCACGAATAACCAGATTTTGATTAATTTTATTAATATACTGTAAAATGAGCCTGAAATCAACGAAATGTAGGGGATAATGTGAAAGTATTGAAAGGATTTATTTTGATTTAAGGCTTTGATGCAGCGACTAATCAGAACGACTGGTTTTTTCAGTAAACGAAGCAAACGATAGATAATAACGTGAAATATATTATCCAGGCAATGCAGAGGCAGGTTTGGAACATGCCCTTACGAATTTGTTTATAGGTAGAATGTTGAAGTTTGAACAGCCTTGTATGTCAAAATTCAAACCATGTCTTTATGTAGGGACAGAATATATTCTGTCCCTACGACAGGCACGAACGATTTGACTCAGGGCAGACACATGGGACTGCCCCTATAAATATATTCATACAACGGATGATGAATTGCCATCAACGTGCCAGCAGACCTAAAGCCCGTTGTTGACCTCGGTAACCTTGCCCGTGACCTCGAAACGTCCCGTAATAACTTCGGTAGTTACTACAGCAGTGGTTCGCGCCCCTCCGGGTTGCATACCGCCAACCGACACCTCAAATATTCCCGGCTCGATGACTCTTTTAAGGTCATTATTGATCAGGGAAAGCTGCTTTGGTGAAAGCGAAAATTCAACCACCCGCTTTTCGCCCGGTTTGAGGGCTATTCTCTCGAATCCCTTCAAAGATCTGATCGGTACAGGCGCAGAAGCATCCACATCGGAAACATAAAACTGAACAACTTCTTCACCTGCCAGATCCCCCGTATTTTGTACGGTTACCGCGACAGGTACGGTATCTCCGGGTTTTACCGTTTCCGGCAGTTTCAAGCCACTGTAGGAAAAAGTCGTATAGCTGAGACCGTAACCGAACGTATAGAGCGGATCGCCGCCAAAGTACCGGTATGTTTTACCTTTCATGGTATAATCTTCAAACGTGGGCAATTGATCTACTGACTGATAGAATGTGACCGGAAGCCTGCCTGCGGGATTATAATCGCCGAACAGCACATCTGCAAGCGCTGTTCCTGCTGCCTGTCCGGGATACCATGC
>JAFGMP010000085.1 GCA_016927495.1 Candidatus Latescibacterota bacterium
ATGATTACATGATATTTATGATAAAAAAAACGGACGATCAGGGCAGACATCCGGATCTGCCTCAACAAATTACAAATTAACGTAAATTTTGTCGTCTTCATTATCCCATTCCCTAAAGAAATTTTCTGACATTTTCATCAGGTTTGTGAAGTCTTTTTGTCGTGAATAATCTTTGATTTTGTCTTTGTGATTATCGATATATTGTTCAATCAGTTCGGATACAAGGTCTTCTGCGGTTTTGCCATGGATTGTAGCAATAATCTTTACAGAATAAAAAAAAGCAGGGGAAAAGAAACCAAAGGTGACTTTTCCCCTGCCAAACTATCAATACAAGCTGCTTTAATCTTATTTCACAATTTCCAGCAATTCAATTTCGAAAATGAGTAATGAATTCGGACCGATTTTCGGCGGTATTCCTCTGGAACCGTATGCAAGCTCGGGAGGGATAAATGCTTTCCACTTGGCGCCTGTGTTCATGAGCTGTAAAACTTCGGTCCAACCGGGAATAACACCGTTAAGAGGGAATTGTGCCGGTTGATTGTGCTTGTATGAACTGTCGAACTCAGTGCCATCTAACAGTGTTCCTTTGTAATGAACCTTGACAGTATCGGTGGCTGCCGGCTTCGGGCCGGTACCTGCGGTTATGACCTCGTACTGCAGACTGTCAGGAAGAGTGGTTATTCCTGTTTTTTTGGCGTTTTCCGCGAGAAATGCGCTGGCTTCAACCCTGTTTTTTTCCTGCGCTACCTTATATTCCGCTTCCTGTTTCGTGCGCATGTCATCCTGGAATTTCTGCATGACATCGGCAATTTCTGTTTCGGTAAGGGCAGGTGTTTTATCATTGGTGATATCATCAAGCCCCCGAACAAAAGCACCTGTGCTGATTTCAAGGTCGTTCATTCTCATATTCTCACCGATTTGCGATCCGATAATATAACTAACTTTACTCATATCAACTTTGAAATCACCCGGTTCTTCCATCGCGGACATTCTTTCCTGCATTTCAGTCTGAAAGCTCTCCATGACTTGCGTCATTTCCTCTTCATTATATTTCAGTGTCTTGTCATTGATTGCCTGATTCAAACCATCGGAAAAGGAGCCGGAATCGAGTTTGATATTCCCCTGTTTCAGCTGAGTACCGAATTGGGTACCGAGAGAATAACTAATTTTTTCCGTATCACTTTTTATTTCACCCGAAACGCTGCCTTTGTCTCCTCCTTTACCGCATGCCAGTGCTGTAAAGGAAATTACAATAAGCAAAGAAATAATAAATCGTAACGATCTTTCAACAAACATAAAAAACTCCTCATGGAGTAAGGGTTTTGGTTACTCTATTTCATAGCGATGAGGATGTATGAGGCATAGAGTCAGGGGACTTGTATTCTTTCTAATGAATATAATTATTAAAGGCGAATATGTATTAGCGTATTAATATACACAATTTGAATGTATAAAGCTTGCTTTTTTTCTTTTAAATGATTATACAAAGTCTATTCATTAAAATTTTGCTTAATTAAAACTCATCGATAAAAAGGAAATTGAGGCATGGACATTCAAAAACAGCCGGAATTATTACAGGCCCGACTGGTATCGCTTGATGCGTTTCGCGGATTTACCATGATTTTACTGGTTTCGGGAGGATTCGGTATTCGTTATCTGACCGATTATCCGGGGATGGGATTCATAGCCCGACAGCTAACTCATCATCAATGGAACGGTCTGTATTTCTGGGATCTGATACAACCTTTTTTTATGTTCATAGTCGGTGTTGCCATGCCGTTTTCGTTTGCAAAAAGGTGGGAGCGGGGTGAAACATGGAATCAGACCTTATTACATGTTGTTCGAAGGTCTGTCACGCTCTTTTTTCTCGGAGTAATTCTGCATTGTTCCTACAGCGACAAGCTTGTTTGGGAACTGTGGAATGTACTGACTCAATTGTCTTTCACCTACCTTATTGCATTCCTGTTCATGCGTAAATCGATACGGACGCAGATTATTATTTCGCTTGCTATCCTGCTTGCAAATTACCTGATGTACCGGTTCATACCGCTGCCCGGTGTTACCGACCCATGGATGAAAGACCATAATCTCGGCGCATTTATGGATAAAATACTGATGGGCAAGATCAATCCGGGAGGAGGATGGGTAACCATTAATTTTATCGGTTCGACCGCACATACCATGTGGGGAGTGGTCGCCGGACTGGTTCTTAAAAGCAGCCGTGAGGAAAAAGAGAAAATCAAACTGCTTGTTATCGGCGGTATAATCGGTGTCGTTCTCGGGCTGGCTCTCGATCCGATAACCCCGATTATCAAACGGATCTGCACAAGCTCGTTCATTATCATCAGCGGCGGTTTTTCTTTGCTTGCGCTTGCGCTGTTCTACTGGATTGTCGATGTCAAAGGTTATAAAAAATGGACATGGTTTTTGGTTGTTGTCGGTATGAATCCGATTTTCATATATATGTTTTCGAACCTGCTGGGATCGTGGCTCCGTAATTTCGTCGGTATTTTTACCATGCCGTTCCTCGGACCGCTCGGTGAACCTGGAAATTTCATTCACCAGAACCTTGTGCTTCTGGTTTACTGGTACCTTGCATACTGGCTCTATAAACGGAAAATTGTCATACGGGTATAAGTCGTTATCATTAATAAATGCAGACCGATTAAACTGGAAAGAATACTTTTTTGTTTATTTTGATTTCGTATTTTCATTATATTTATATTACATTTTTACATGTTCAATCTGATTAGAATTCACAAACTCAATTAAACTATAATTCACAACAAGAGCACCAGATATCGGGTGCTTTTGCTGTAATAAGTATTAATTCTTTCAGGAGGTTACGTGACTCGGACACATACTGCTACAGGATTTTCTGTAAATTTTTTGTATAAAATCTTTCAGCTATCTTTATTCTTTTTTCCGGTAACTCTGATAACAATGTGTTTCTTTTCCGAAGTATACGCTCAAAATAATAAAACCATAGAAGCTGTCCCGGTCGATATCCCTGTTCGCATTGACGGTTTTCTTAACGACTCCGCATGGGAAACGGTACACACCATAACTGATTTCACCCAGCGTGAACTGGTCGAGGGTGATCCCCCCACGGAAAAAACAGAAGTTAAAGTTGCCTACGACGAAAAAAATCTCTACATCGGAATTATATGCTATGACAGCGAACCGGATAAAATAGTCCACAATGAATTAGTGTGGGATGGCGACCTCGATTCCGATGACAGCTTTTCATTAGTACTTGATACGTTTAACGATCAGCGTACCGGATATGCTTTCCGGATCAATCCAAACGGCGCACGACTCGATGCTCTGATAAAAAGTACCAATGAACTCAACGAGGACTGGAACGGTATATGGGATGTTGCGGCCCGAATCACCGACAAAGGCTGGCAAGCTGAAATTGTCATCCCGTTTCTCTCACTCCGCTTTCCAAAAACAGAAACACAAGTATGGGGCATAAACTTTCATCGAATTATACGCCGTAAAAATGAGGAAGTGCTCTGGACTTCATGGAGACGTGATGACGGTCCTCTCCAATTGTCAAAAGCGGGTAAACTCACCGGTTTGAAACAGGTCAAACGCGGTAAACAGGCTGAATTCGTACCATATTTGCTCAGCGGTGTGGAAAAAGAAAAAAATCAGGATATGGACGACACGTTCAAATATGGGCTCGATGTTAAATATCCGGTAACATCCGACCTGACACTCGATTTTACGGCCAATACAGACTTTGCCCAGGTCGAAAGCGACCAGGAACAAATCAATCTCACACGGTTCAGTCTTCAATATCCCGAAAAACGCAACTTTTTTCTCGAGGGTGCTGAAATATTCGATTTTACTCAGGGTGGCACTAAAATGTATTATTCACGCCGTATCGGTATCACACCCGATCCTGACCGTCAGGAAGTACCTATTCTCGGTGGTGTCAAACTATCGGGAAAGTCCGGTAAATATCAGATCGGTGTCATGAATATGCAGACTAAAGAAAAAACGGTGATGGCAAAGGACGGAACGAAGAATTATTATCCCTCGACAAACTATACGGTCATCAGAATTAAGAGAGATATCCTGAAACAATCGTATATCGGCTTTATCGGTACCATGGTCAACAGGGAGGATAGATCGGATAATCCGTTGAGTGGTATCGATCGAATCGACCGTTTCATGAACAAACATGAAAATTACATGGGCGGGCTCGATTTTTCCTACAGAACCGACACATTTCTAAAAAATAAAAACCTGGTCGTTCAGGGATATTTTGCCTCATCCAATACACCCGGACTCAGCGGTGACAATATAGCCGGACGATTGTGGATCGATTATCCCAATGATGTTATAGATGCTTCACTGCTGTATCACGGCATCGATAACAATTTCAATCCTGAAATCGGATTCTTTAGCCGACCCGGAATTCAGCATTTAATGGGAGTTCTCAAATATACCCCCCGTGTCAATATACCGCATGTAAAAAAACTCCTTTTTATGCCCTATGAATACGAATACGTTATGGATACCCGCACGAAACTATTGACACGATCGGTTCATATAACTCCGTTCGGTATACTGTTCGAATCAGACGACAGACTTGAATTTCAGATACATAATCATTACGAATGGATCGATTACGACTGGAATATATTCGGAAACACCATAATTAAATCGGGTGGTTACAAATACTGGCATTATTTTGCGGAGTATGAAAGTTCAAAGAGCAGGCGGGTATCCTTTGATCTTTCCTCATCTTTCGGTGATCATTACAACGGAACAAGGAACAACTATACCGCCGGCTGTACTGTGAAGCTGAATAAATACTTTGCCGCAGGTCCTGAAATGGCATACACGGACATTACAGCAGGTAACGGAAGTTTCATTGCCAGGCAGTTAGCAGCACGCTTTATGGCAAACCTGTCAACACGTCTGACATCAAGCACCTTCGTGCAATGGAATAACGGGGATCATAATGCCAACCTGAATTTCCGTATCCATTACATTCCTAAAATCGGCAGCGATGTGTACATAGTTTATAATCAGTTGTGGGATGAGGAAGACGACTACAGCACGATCAGAAACACAGGTTTGCTTAAGGTCGATTATCTGTTCAGGTTTTAGTCTTTAAATCCTTAACGATTACGCCGTGGGATGTGAAAAAATCCAATCACTTCATTATAATGACGAACAAAGGTGAGTCACCGTGGTAACTCCAATTCTTTTGCCGGGGAAAGTACATTGAATTTGGAAGGCCAAAAAAGTATTTAATTTTCATCGATGAGTTGTCTGATTTTACGATCCACTTCTTCAGTACCCCGTGAACCGTATTCGACTAATGTTGACCGCAATACACCTTTTCTATCAATAAGATACAGTGTTGGTATGGCCTTGACCGCAAACATTTCACGAACATTTATACCACCATGTAATACCGTAAACGAATATCCATTTTCCTTCATGAATGTGCGGACTGTTTCAGGCCTGGTATCAACGCTTACTGTGACCACTGAAAATCCTGCATCCCCGGATGTATCGGACAATGTTTGAAGATGCGGCAATACCTCCCTGCAGTCAGGGCACCATGTCGCCCAGAATTCGAGCACAACAATGGTGCCGCGGCAATCCGATAAGCTTACAGTTTTTCCCTCAAGATCTGTTAGTTTCATGTCTGGAATCGGTTTTCCGACCTTCACCTGAGGAGTGTTGCTGATTTCCTCAGCGGTTTTGGGGCCATCCGGTTTGTATTTTTCCAGAGCGGATAAATTGCCGGTTTCAAAAATTATCATGCAGATCACCATCAGTATTATGATATAATTTAATCTTATAATCATTATATTTCCTTTGCATTTTATTATTGTCATTAGACTATATTCTGCCTAATCGTTTATTTTGTAATTTTAACTTGTGTTTATGGTACTTCTAAAATGTAAAAAAGTTCCGATCAATATTAATTATTTAGGCATAACTGAACATCATTTGAAAAAAGCAGATGGTTATTTCTTTTCTCTTTTTAATCGATTCAATTTCTTTTTAAACTAAAAAAAATTATGAACTCATTTGCTTATTGCGAGTTTAATTATCATAAATCTATAGGAATAGTGATAATTATTAATAAAGGATTTATTGTTTTATGAAACATTAATTGATTTTAAACAATGATTTAACTCATTAATCACAGGAGAGCATGCCATGAAAATAATATCGTTATTGAAGACGGTTTTACTTTTTGGACTGACATTAGTTGTTATAACATCTGACTTATTAGCCCAAAGTAAAGAAGTTATCGTCGGTGTAAGCAGGGATAACACTCTGTTCGAAAGCTCAGACGGCAGCCTGAGCAACGGTTCGGGGTCTTATTTGTTTACGGGAACGACCGCTCAGGGAAACATCAGACGTGCTCTGGTTGTTTTCGATTTGTCGACTATTCCACAAGATTCAAGAATAGAAAGTGTCAAACTGACACTTCATATGTCAAAAACAATTTCAGGTGCAGAAGATATAGGATTATACAGTATCCTTTATGGTTGGGGCGAAGGATCATCAAATGCTGATTTACAGGAGGGTAAAGGCGGTGTTTCTGCAGAAGGAGATGCTACATGGCTTCATAGATTCCGGGGAACCGATAATATGTGGATGACACCGGGAGGGGATTTCAAATCAACAGCAAGTGCCGTTAAGGCTGTTGAAAAAACAGGTAACTATACATGGGGATCAACGGAACAGATGGTAGCCGATGTTCAGTCATGGGTTAAAAATCCGGATTCAAATTTTGGTTGGATTCTTATCGGGAATGAGGCTTCATCTTCGACTGCCAAACGGTTTGACAGTAAAGAAATTACCACAGAAAATAACCGTCCAGTTCTCACTGTTACCTATTCAATCCCTACCAATGTTGAAGATAATAATCCAATGGAATTCGTACTGGCACAAAACTCACCGAATCCATTCAATCCTGCCACTACAATCAGCTTTACTATTCCAGAGGCAGGTATTGTAACCATAGATATTTTTAATATTGCAGGACAGAAAGTTGATACAATTGGTAACGAATTTATGAATGCGGGCAGTTATTCGGTAACCTGGGATGCATCGGATTTTTCCGCAGGTGTTTATTTCTCTATAGTAAAATCCGGCAACCATTCAAAAACCATGAAGATGACTTTATTAAAGTAACTTTCCATCAAACTGATATTTTATCGGATAGGAGGCGGGGTCGCCCCCACCGTCCTCCCACACCACCGGGCGTACGGTTCCGTACCACGGCGGTTCATGAACCACATTGAATTCG